>JAFANL010000110.1 GCA_019232735.1 Aquitalea sp.
CGAACTATGCGTGGCGCTGGCGGTACTCACCCTGCTGCTGGGCATGGCGCTGCCCATGTGGCGTGGCCATGTGGTGAAGGTGCGTCAGGCCGAGGCCAGGGTGGCCCTGTTGCAGGCCAGCCATTTCATGGCGCAGTGGCGCAGCCAACATGGGCGTTATACCGCCGGAGCCGGCCATTGGCCTGCGCTGCCCGTGACCGCAACCAGCCATTACGCACTGAGTTTTGGTGCACAGGACGGTAATGCCCGCGACGACAGCTTTCAACTGCGGGCCATTCCCAAACCTGGCCATGACTGGTTGGGCGAGGACATGCTGGTATTGGATCAGGACGGCAATATCAAGCTGTGTGCCAGTAATGCCGAAGGCAAGCTGCGCTGTCGGGTGGAGTAGCTAAGCTTGCCGCAGGCGGGATGGCGACAAGGCCCACAAACAGTGGGCCTTGTCGCTCAGTCAGGTATCAATGCGCACCACTATCGGCCGCACCGCTGGAGGTAAACGGCGGGCGGGCAAACCAGACCAGTGCAATCAGGATCACAAACAGGATGCCGAACAGCCAGAACACTTCGTCAACACCGATCAGTGAACCCTGGCGGGTGATCTGCAAGGCGGTATAGGCCTGCTGCTGACTGCTGGACATGCCGGTACTTTCCAGCAGCTTGAACCACAGCAGGCTGGCCTGATCGTACAGCGTCACATGCTGGGTCAACTGGGCGTGATGCAGTGCTTCGCGCCGGTCCCACAGCGTGGTGGTGATGGAGGTGCCGATACTGCCGGCCAGGATACGCAGGAAATTGGACAGGCTGGAGGCGCTGGCAATCTGGTTCGGGCGCAGGCCGGACAGGGTGATGGTGGTCAGCGGCATGAAGAAGCAGGCTACGCCGATGCCCTGGATGAACTGCGGCAACACCACATAGGCAAAATCCATTTCCGGGTTGAAGGTACCGCGCCAGAAGAAGCAGGCGGCGTACACGCTGAAGCTGATGGTGACCAGCCAGCGCATGTCCAGCCGGTGCGCATTCTTGCCGATGATGGGCGACAGGAATACCGGCAGGATGCCGATGGGCGCCGCTGCCAGACCGGCCCAGGTGGCGGTATAGCCCATCTGGGTCTGCAGCATCAGCGGCAGCAGCACCACGGCGCCGAAATACAGCATGAAGCCCAGGCTGATGGCCACGGTGCCGACGGTGAAGTTGCGCTTGGCAAACAGGGTGAGGTCGACGATGGGGTGTTGCTCGCCCAGCTCCCAGATCACCAGATAAATCAACGATACGGCGGAGACGATGGCCAGCACCACGATTTCGGTGGAATTGAACCAGTCCAGCTCCTTGCCCCGGTCCAGCATCATCTGCAGCGCACCTACGCCCACCACCAGCAGCGCCAGGCCCAGCTTGTCGATGGGCAGGTCGATGATGTCGGTTTCACGTTCCTTGAGGATTTTCCAGCTGATGAAAGCGGCGGCCAGCCCTACCGGCACGTTGATGAAGAATATCCAGCCCCAGTGCCAGTTATCACTGATGACGCCGCCCAGAATCGGGCCGAATACCGGTGCCACGATCACGGTCATGGCCCATAGCGCCAGGGCCAGGCCCTTCTTGGCTGGCGGATAGCAGGACATCAGCAGGCTTTGCGACAGCGGGATCATCGGGCCGGCAACGGCACCTTGCAGTACGCGGAACAGGATCAGCATTTCCAGGCTGTTGGCCATGCCGCACATCCAGGATGTCAGCACGAACAGTAGGGTGGAAATGGTGAACAGTTTGACTTCGCCAATCTGCTTGGCCAGCCAGCCGGTCAGCGGGACGGCAATGGCATTGGCCACGCCGAACGAGGTAATGACCCAGGTGCCCTGACTGGTAGCAGCCCCCAGGTTGCCGGAGATGGTCGGCAAGGCCACGTTGGCGATGGTGGTGTCCAGTACCTGCATGAACACCGACATCGACAGCGCCAGCGTGATCCACACCAGGCGCGAGCCGGTCAGTGGTGGATGATTCATCAAGGATGTCCTCAAGACGGCTCCGCCGGCACGCCATGGCTGGCGGCCGGCAAGAAGGCCGGGGGATTACTGGGCGTTGGCGGCCAGCAGGCTGGAAACCAGATCGTCAGCCTGTTTCAGGTCCGGCGTCAGGGCATGGGTTTCCTGGGCCGGGGTATTGCGCGGTGCTTCGGCCAGCGATGGGCCGTCCTGCTTGGAAATATCCACGATGGCATCCACCGACAGGCCCACGCGCAGCGGGTGTTCCTTCAGCTCTTTCGGGTCCAGCTGGATACGCACCGGTACGCGCTGTACCACCTTGATCCAGTTGCCGGTGGCGTTCTGTGCCGGCAGCAGCGAAAAGGCACTGCCCGTACCGGCCGACAGGCCCTGAACCTTGCCGTGGTAGCTGACCTTGCTGCCATAGACGTCGGCTTTCAGTTCCACGTCCTGACCGATGCGGATCTTGGCCAGCTGTACTTCCTTGAAGTTGGCATCCACCCACACGCTTTCCAGCGGTACCACCACCAGCAGCGGCGTGCCGGCAGCCACGCGCTGGCCAACCTGGACATTGCGGCGTGCCACATAGCCCGATACCGGCGCCTTGACTTCGGTACGTTGCAGGGCCAGCCAGGCTTCCTTCAGCTTGCTGGCGGCACGTTGCACATTCGGCTGCTTGGCCAGGGCGTCCTTGCCCACCAGCGCATCCGTGGCCTTGGCCTGTTCGCGGGCGGCATCCAGCGCTGCCTTGGCGGTGCTCACGGCATCGCGGGCGTGGCCCAGCTCTTCTGCCGACATGGCGTCGGAGCCGGCCAGGGTTTCGCGGCGCTTCAGATCCGCTTGCGCGCGGTTCAATTCGGCCTCGCGCAGTGCCACCTGGGCGGCCAGTTGCTGGGTGCTGGTCATCAGCTGGCGGGTTTCACGCACGGTCTGCACGAATTCGTTGCGGGCGCGTTCGAAAGCCAGTTTGGCATCGCTATTGTCAAAGGCGACGATGGTCTGACCGTTGTTGACGCGGTCGGTGTCCTCGGCACTGATTTTCACCACGGTGCCGCCCACTTCCGGGGTCAGTTGCACCATATTGCCGGCGACGTAGGCATCGTCCGTGCTTTCCTGATGGCTGAGCACCAGTGCCCAGTAGGCACCGTAGCCGATGGCCAGCGCGGCGATGAGGCCGGTGGCGACGAAAAGATTGCGTTTGCGGCTTTTCGCCGTCTCGATCTGCTTATCCATGATGGGTGTCCTTAGTGGGCTTGCGGGGCGGTCTCACTGGTGGCGAAACCACCGCCCAGTGCGGTATTCAGTGCTGACCAGGCCAGGCGGTTGGCGGCGGTGGCGTCGATCTTGCCGCCTTGCTGGTTCAGGTCGGCTTCCTGTGCTTCCAGTACGGCCAGCTTGTTGACCAGTCCGGCCTTGAAGCGCAGCACGGTGCTGTCGGAAGCCTTGCGGCTCAGCTGCGTGGCCTGATGGGCATCGGACAGCTGGCTGGCGGTTTTTTGCCAGGTGGACAGGCTGTCGGCAGCATCGCGCAGCGCATCCAGCACCGTCTGGTTGTAGTTTTCCACCGCGATGTCGTAACGCGCGCGGGTGGCGGCCAGATTGGCCTGCAAGGCTCCGGAGGTGAAGATGGGCAGATGGATGGCCGGCGAAATGCCCACCACCTTGGCGCCGGTCTTCAGCAGGTCGGTGGTTTCCAGTGCGGACTGGCCGACAAAGGCAGACAGCGACACATTGGGATAGAACTCGGCCTTGGCTGCCTTGATGGATTCGTTCATGGCCTCGACACGGGAGCGCTGGGCCACGATGTCCGGGCGCTGGCTCAGGATGTCCAGCGTCAGCGCGGCGTCCGGCATGGCTGGTGCCGGGCTCAGCTTGCCGACTTGCAGCCCGTCCAGCGCATTGGCGGCCTGACCGGTCAGCGCGGCCAGTGCATGGCGGGCGTGTGCCGCATCATCCGCCAGCGCACTGCTTTGCTGGCTGAGTCGCTTGAGCTGGATTTCGACCTGACGCAGGCTATCACCCGGCAACAGGCCGCTGTTGACGCGTGCCTGGGTCAGTGCCAGCTGGCTTTGTGCCAGTTGCTGGCGTGCCTGCAGCAAGCGGGCTTGCTCCTGGATGCGTTGCAAGCTGGTGTACTGTGCGATGACTGCCTGGGTGATGACCAGACGGGCTTGCTGGCCTTCCAGTGCGATGGCCTGCTGGTTGCCCACGGCGGCCTTCACGGCGGCGCGGTGCTTGCCCCAGAAGTCGATTTCCCAGCTGGCACCCAGCGACATGGTATAGACGTTGTAATAGTTGCCGCCGATGGGGGAGGGCAGCAGGCCGTACAGGGAATAGCGTTCCCGGTCCAGGGTGGCGTTGGCCTCGACTTGCGGACCTTCCTTGCTTTGAGCCATGCCGACGGCACTGCGCGCTTCGCGCAGGCGGGCATCAGCCACCTTGAGCGATGGCGATTGTTGCAGGGCGGTATCGATCAGTTGATTGAGTGCCGGATCGTTCAGCTGCTGCCACCAGCGGGGTGCAATCTGCCGGGTGGTGGGGGCGCCCAGTTGCAGCTGGCTTGCCGTCAGAGGCCGGGCCGGGGTGGTTTCGTCGCCGAAACTGGCGCAGCCACCCAGTATGGCAGTAAGCATCAGCAGGCCGGCGGTCTGCTGCCAATTGGGTTTATTCACCTTGTGGGTCTCCGGATTCCATCGTGATGATTGATCATGTGATAGTCACTAAAGTTATTATTTGTGTGTGCTACGCGATGCTGTCGCCAGCGACTGCTGGCGCTACCCGCCCAGCTTGGCCAGCAGCTTGCGCATCAGTTTTTCCATCAGTTGCATTTCTTCGGCATCGAAGTCCTGCCACAGCGCGCGGTGACTGGCGCGGGAAACCGGCAGCAACGCTTCTACCAGTGCCAGTCCCTTTGGCGTCAGCTCCAGCCGGATCTTGCGA
>JAFANL010000169.1 GCA_019232735.1 Aquitalea sp.
GTTCATCGACGAATCCCATGTCACCGTGCCGCAGGTGGGGGCCATGTACAAGGGCGATGCCGCGCGCAAGAGCAATCTGGTGGATTACGGCTTCCGCTTGCCTTCCGCGGTGGACAACCGGCCGTTGAAATTCCACGAATTCGAACAACTGATGCCGCAGACCATCTTTGTTTCGGCCACGCCGGCGGCTTATGAGAAGGAACATGCCGGCCAGGTGGTGGAGCAGGTGGTGCGCCCCACCGGCCTGGTCGATCCGGTGATCGAGATTCGCCCGGTGGCCACCCAGGTGGACGATCTGCTGTCGGAAATCCGCCTGCGCATGGACTTGGGCGAGCGGGTGCTGGTGACTACGCTGACCAAGCGCATGGCCGAGCAATTGGCGGATTACTACACCGAACACGGGGTGAAGGTGCGCTATCTGCACAGCGATATCGATACCGTGGAGCGGGTGGAAATCATCCGTGACCTGCGCCTTGGCATGTTCGACGTGCTGATCGGCATCAACCTGCTGCGCGAGGGGCTGGATATTCCCGAAGTCAGTCTGGTGGCCATTCTGGATGCCGACAAGGAAGGCTTCCTGCGTTCCGACCGTTCGCTGATCCAGACCATTGGCCGCGCCGCACGTAACCTCAACGGCAAGGCCTTGCTGTACGCCGACCGCATTACCGACTCCATGCGCCGCGCCATGGACGAAACCGAGCGCCGCCGCGCCAAGCAGCTGGCCTTCAATGCCGAACATGGCATCGTGCCGCAGGGGATCAACAAGAAGATCAAGGACATCATCGACGGCGTCTACAGCGTGGAAGACCAGCGCAAGAAATTGGTGGATGAGGCCAAGGTGGCGATGATGGACGAGAAGACGCTGGCCAAGGAAATCAAGCGTCTGGAGAAGGAGATGATGGAAGCGGCGCGCAATCTGGAGTTCGAAAAGGCCGCGCACTTGCGTGACGAACTGAAGGCGCTGAAGGAAAAAATGTTCATCAGCGATCTGTAACGCTGTTGATTGCCATATCCCTCCCGCTTTCCGGAAAGAAATTCAATTGGCCGGGTAAGGGCGGGGGATAGGGAATAAATGGGAAGGCTGCGGAAGTAAAACTTAGTCGCAAGGCCCGGCTTTGCCGGGTCCAGTGAAATCGGTCCAAATCACTTTGTCTGCAGGCTGCAGCCCCGCCAGTGTCATGCCGGCGGGGCTTTGTCTTGTTTGCGCCGTGCTTATGCGGCTTGAGCGGCCAGTTGCTGCTTGCGGTAGCGCTGGGCCAGCACCGCGCAGGTCATCAGCTGGATCTGATGGAACAGCATCAAGGGCAGCACGATGGAGCCGATGGGATGACCGGCAAACAGCACCTTGGCCATCGGTACGCCGCTGGCCAGGCTCTTTTTCGAACCGCAGAACACGATGGTGATCTGGTCGGCCTTGTCAAAGCCCAGCTTGCGACTGGAATAGGCCGTCAGCCCCAGCAGGATGGCCAGCAGCAAGCCACACACCACCAACAGGCCAAGCAAGGATTGCGGCGGTGTCTGCTGCCACAAGCCGGTAATCACCGCCGCACTGAAGGCGGTGTACACCACCAGCAAAATGGAGCCCTGGTCCACATAGCGCAACAGCGGCTTGTGTTTGTCCACCCAGCCGCCAATCCAGCGGCGAGCAATCTGGCCGGCGATGAAGGGGAGCAGCAATTGCAGCACGATGTCGGTGATGGAACCCATGCCCTGGTCACTGCCGTGATGGCTGATCACCAGCATGCCCACCAGCAAGGGGGTGATGAAAATGCCGAAGATATTGGACGCGGTGGCACTGCAGATAGCGGCCGGGATATTGCCTTGCGCCATCGAGGTAAAGGCAATGGACGATTGCACCGTGGATGGCAGCATGCACAGATACAGCACGCCCAGGTAGAGCTCCGGCGTGACCAGCGGACCCAGCAGCGGCTTGAGCGCCAGGCCCAGAACCGGAAACAACAGGAAGGTGCAGGCCATCACGGTCAGGTGCAGCTTCCAGTGGGTGGCACCGGCAATCACTGCTTCGCGCGACAGCTTGGCGCCGTGCAGGAAAAACAGCAGGCCGATGGCCAGGGTGGTAATCAGGTTCATCGCCTGCGCCACCTCACCCTGACAGGGCAGCAGACTGGCCAGGGTTACCGTGGCAATCAGCGCCAGGGTGAAGGAA
>JAFANL010000213.1 GCA_019232735.1 Aquitalea sp.
CCGCGTGAGCGGATGCTTGCTCTGTGTCACTGATACGCTGGCCACCGCCAGACTGGGTGGGAATTTTTCCTGCAAGGGCGCTGGCATATGCCCGGTGGCATTACGGGTAAATCCGAAACGCAGGCATACCTGCACATCTTGTCAGTGCTTGTTGTGGTCCTTACCCTTGTCGTCCTGTTGTCAGGTTCTTAGTCTTGGCCTCCTGTGCGTAACAACACAGCATGGGTCTGGCGACTCTGGCATATGGTAGGCAGCTGCTCCGGTGGTTGCTTGTTTCACTCGTGTACCTTCATGTCTTCAATGGCGGGCCGGGTGGGGAGACCTTTAGGTCTGCCGGATCCATGTGCCGGTTCGCCAGCCCCGCCTTGGCTTGCCACCCGTCTGGCGAAGGGTGGCAATGACTCGTCTGCCACATGGAGCTTCTGACATGAAAAAAGTACCTCCTCTAAGTAGTACATCCCCACCGATTCCATTCTGCTTTCACAAAAAAGCCGTGCGAGTGTTCCCACACGAACAAGGCCCGCGCTTTGTCGCGGCCGATATCGCCAAACTGCTCAAATACCCCAATGAAACCGCCCTGCAAACCGTGCTGGGAGACAAGGCAGGTTGCCTGCTGAAACCTGCCAAGGGTCCGGCCCTGCTTACCCTGAGCGAAGCAGAACTACGCCAGGCGCTGCATGCCTGCAGCAAAACGCAGGCGCAACAGCTGCAACACTGGCTGGACGACACCCTGCTGCCCATCTTGCGCAAGGGCACACATGCCGATCAGGACAAGCTGCAACTGGCCTACGCACTGGCCGGTGAGGCGGCGCGGCAGGTGGGGCAGGCGGTGTGGGAATCGGTATTGGCGGGGGAGGCTGACTGGCAGCAGTCGCGTTGGCTGATTTCCCTGCACTATCAAATGGAGCAGGGACAGCGGCGGCCATCCGGCAAAGCGGTGGCCTTGCAGAGCGAGGTGAGTGCGCTGGCTGCCCTGGCCGATTGCGTGGCCAAGGCCGGGTCGCTGCCGGTAAGCAACCGCGAGCTGATCAAACTGATGGCTGCCTGTCATTTGCGCTTGGCCGAGCGCATGCAAAAACAGGCGCTGCGGGTTTAGGCCCGCAACACCGGCAGCCGGTCGAAGCGCTGGCCGAACAGCTGGTGGGCGTCTTTCCCCCACCAGTCTTGTACCACGGTGCTGTAGAGCTGGCGGAAGTCGATGGCGTGCGGCAGATTGCCATCGTTGATCCCGGCCAGTTGCGCCGTCTGGCCATACAAGCCGCCCTTGACGCGCCCCCCCAGCAAGAAGTGGCTATTGGCCGTGCCATGGTCGGTGCCGCGATTACCATTTTCCCGCGGGCGACGGCCAAACTCGGCATAGGACAGTACCAGGGTGTCGTCCCAGCGCCCCTGGGCCTGCAAGCGGTTTTTCAGCAAGGCCAGGCCATCGGCCAGTTCAGCCAACAGCCGCGCCTGAGTGGGTTGCTGGTTGCCGTGGGTATCGAAGCCGGTCAGCGTGATGCGCGCCACGGCAATATGGGTTCCGTTTTGCAAGATGTCGGCCAGGGTGTTGACGGCCTGAGCGAAGCCACCAACAGCCTTGGGCGGCGCGGTAGGGGCCTCGGCCGGATTGGGCGGGGCTTTCATGGCCGGCTGCTCCAGCGCGGTGGCCGCGGTACGGATATCGCCTTCCACCTTGAGGATGTGCGACAGCGCACTGCTATGGGCACCGGCCTGCTGATCGGCGGCCAGCTTGGCCTGGCGGGCAAAGTCCTGCGGGTTGCTCAGTACCACGGCCCGGGCGCCGCCATCCAGCGGACCGAGGTTCTGGCTGGACAGCACCACGCCATCGGCGGCAAAGCCGGGCGGAGTGGGCTGGCTGCGGAACAGCCGCGTCAGCCAGCCTTCACCCAGATACTGGTTGCTGGCCGAAGCGGTTTCCCAGATTTCGATGGAGCGGAAGTGAGACAGATTGGGATCCGGATAGCCCACACCCTGCAATACCGCTACTTCTTTGTTTTGCCATAAGGGCATCAGGCTGCTCATGGCCGGATGCAGGCCGACCTGCTCATTCAGTTGCAGCACCTGCTGGCGTGGAATGCCGATGCTGGGGCGTAAGCGGTAGTAGTCGTCGCTGGCATAGGGAATGACGGTGTTGAGGCCATCATTGCCGCCTTTCAGCTCGATCAGCACCAGCAGGCGCTGGTAACCGGCCGGTGCCAGGGCATAACTGAGATTGGGCAGTACCGAAACCAGCAGGCCGGCACCCATGGCTTTGAGAAATTCGCGGCGTTGGAACATGGCAGTGTCCTGGTGATGGCTTTATTGAACCTGATAAGCCGGGTCAAGTAGCAGGGGGGCGATGGCTTGTGCTCCACTCATGTCGGCCGGCAAGGGCTGTGCCGGTGGTACGGCCAGCAGCAGACGGGCACTGTCGGCGGCGGTGCGTACGTGGTAGATGGCAGTCCATTCATCGGGTTGCAACTTGATCGGCCGCAGTCCGGCCTGAATCAGCCGCTGGATGCGCGCCTGGCGTCCGCCGGTCTCGTCCATCTGGCCATCGGCCTTGATGAAGTTATTGCGGATGGGGGCCGCGTCATGGCTCAGCCGGTCAAGGAATTGCTTGCGCGTCAGCAAGGTGGAGCTATTGATCCAGACGTCGCCACCAGGCCAACCCTTGACATTGGGCGGATTGAAAACGTCCTGTCCCAGCTGGCGGTTGAGTCCGGCCAGCGCCCGCCAGTCGGGCGGGGTCAGGTCGAAGGTGACCAGGGTGCCCACGGTCAGTTCCAGCGGAGACTTGATCAACTGGCCCTGGCTCTTCCAGAAAGCCGGCGTCAGCAGCATGGCGTGCAGCAAGGGGCGGATTTCGTAATTGTCGCGGTAGAACAAGGTGGACAGGCGCTGGATGTCGGCGGCATCCGGCGTGGGCGAAACCAGGGTTTTCCACAGTTTGAGGGTGATAAAGCGAGCGGTCTGCGGATTACGCAGCAGCATGTCCAGCACATCGTCGCCATCGAAATTGCCTTGCTCGCCAAAAATGGTCTTGTCGCCGTTATCGTGCAGATTGGGGCGATAGACGAACTGGAAATCCTTGTCCAGTGACCAGCCGGTAAAGGCGCGGGCGGCTTCGCGGATGTCCTGCTCGCTGTAGTGGCCTTCGCCCAGGGTGAACAGTTCCATCACCTCGCGGGCGAAATTCTCATTGGGCTGACCCTTGCGGTTATTCACCGTGTCCAGATAACGCATCATGGCCGGATCGCGCGCGATGGCGTGCAGAAGTTGGCCGAAATTGCCCAGCGCCTGCTTGCGCAGCAGCACATTCTGCTGATACATCAGCTGTGGCACGCCCACCTTGTCCAGTCCGGACACAAAGTGGTTATGCCAGAACAGGGTCATCTTTTCCGTTAGCGGGCTGGGGCTGATGCGCATTTCTTCCAGCCACCAGCCACGCAATTCCTGCGCATGTTCATTGCGCTCTTTTTGCAGGGCTTTCTTTTCTTCTTCGCTGAGATTGGGCTTGCCCGGACGGTCGAAGGGTTCGTGTACCCAGCCCGGTGCGGCGGTCAGTGCCGTGTAGGTGGCATGATCCAGCAGGCGATCCACGGCCTGTTCCCGGCTGAGCGGGGCATACAGGGCAATCTGGCCCGGATTGGCACCAAAGCCGGTGCGCGCCAGCAGGTGGCGGGCACCTTCTTCACCAATGCCGGCCCAGGCGCTCAAGGGCAGCAGGCAGAGCAGGATGGTGCTCAGCAGTCGATTCATGTCTTGCCTCATCAGGAAGAAAATCCCGGTTCGCTTGCACACACGCTGACAAAACCCGGACCGGCTAAGTGGCCGGCAGGGGTTTGGTCAGCATGGCCAAGGCCGGCGCAGAGGCCGGCCATGGCTGAATTTTACTTGCCGATTTCCTTGCTGACGGTGTTTTCTTCCTGATTCAGGGTTTTTTGTTCCTGCTTGGTGATGTGACCGTGGTTCTGGCGGGCATCGGCACGTTCCTGCTGGCGAATGGCACGGTCTTGCTGATGCAGTTCGCGTGCTTTCAGCTTGCCGATTTCTCCTTCTTTGCGCTCCTGATGGATGCGCTTGTTCTGGTTGTCCAGACGATGGTTCACCTCGGCGCGGCGCGGGTGCTGTTTCTGCCATTCGGTTTCGGCCGAAGCACTGGCGGACAGCGTGGCGAAGGTGACGGCGGACAGGCTGATCAGCATGATGCGAGTAGACAGTTTCATGATTGTGCTCCCTGGGTTATCTGCGAGTACTTCGGTTGAACAAGCGTGCTCTTGTTGTGAATTCATCATGGCGGGAAAGTGTGTACAATTCGTTTTCTGTTGGCTGATGGCTGTTAATTTCCGTGAAGAAACGGTAACGCCTTGTAAGCAAACATGTCGGCGTGTGCCAAGGGCTGCGCCAATCACCAGGGGTGCCCCTGCTACGGGCTGAGAAACACCCTAGAACCTGAACTGGATAATGCCAGCGGAGGGAGCGTGATGCAGAAGGCCGTCTTGCCTGTTGTTCCGCTTGCTCCGGCGATTGCGCCTTGTCGCACGGAGAATGTCATGCAGTTGTTCAAAACCACCACCTTGCTTGTTGCG
>JAFANL010000235.1 GCA_019232735.1 Aquitalea sp.
GCTCAGTTGAGTCAAAGTGACCTCTCCTGAACAAAACGAAAGGAAGAAAACCATGAAATCCAGCACCGTGCGCTTCGCCGCTGCGGTCTGTGCGGTGTTATGTACGAGCGCCACAGTCAGCCAGGCGGCCACCATGCCGCAAGATCGAATCAAAAATGTAGTGGATAATGCGATCCGCCCCTTGATGACCAAAGACGGCATTCCCGGCATGGCCGTTGGGGTCTCCTTCGCCGGGAAGAGCTACGTATACAACTATGGCGTGGCATCGCTGGAAACGCGCCAGCCAGTCACTCGCGACACTTTGTTCGAGATTGGGTCGGTGAGCAAGACGTTCACCGCCACGCTGGCCTCTTATGCACAAGTGAGCGGCTACCTCTCCTTGCAGGACAAAACTGGCAAGTATTTGCCGTCGCTGAGCGGGACTCCATTCGGCGAAGTAAGCCTGCTCAATTTGGGGACGCACACGCCTGGCGGCTTGCCATTACAGGTGCCGGACAACATTCATAATGACGCGCAATTGCTAAGTTATTTCAAGGCGTGGCAGCCGGCTTATCCCCCTGGCACCTACCGTACCTATGCCAACCCCGGCAGCGGCACACTCGGTTGGATCACGGCCAAAAGCATGGGGCAGGATTTTACTGTGCTGATCGAGCAGAAGCTGTTTCCGGCACTCGGGATGAAGAACAGCCATATCGATGTTCCGCCCGCCAAAATGGCCGATTACGCGCAGGGCTATAGCAAGACCGGCATGCCGATCC
Source organism: Aquitalea sp. (assembly GCA_019232735.1). Classification (GTDB taxonomy): domain Bacteria; phylum Pseudomonadota; class Gammaproteobacteria; order Burkholderiales; family Chromobacteriaceae; genus Aquitalea. The sequence goes on from JAFANL010000235.1 coordinate 759, forward strand.
GGATGAGGGATGGGGTGTTGGCGGCCGAGGCTTATGGCGTCAAGAGCACGGCGGCAGATCTGCTGCGCTTCATTGATGCCAATATGCATGCGATCCCACTCGACACAAAGCTGCAGCGCGCGATCGACGAGACGCATACCGGCTACGTCCGCGCCGGGCCCATGATTCAGGACCTGATCTGGGAGCAGTATCCGTACCCGGTCGCTTTACCTGCCCTGCTGCAAGGGAACGGGCCGAGCATGCTCGATGCAATACCGGTGACAGAGATCAAGCCACCTCTGGCACCGCGTGCCGATGCCTGGATCAACAAGACGGGGTCGACTAACGGTTTTGGTGCGTATATAGCATTTGTGCCTGGTAAGCGCGTAGGCATTGTCATACTGGCCAACAAGAACACCCCATTGGGTGAGCGAGTGAATGTAGCGTACAAAATCATGTCGCAACTTGACGCGGAGGGCGCCACACACGATTGAGAGAAAGCACGGTGGCTGCACCAGAGGTCCTCACTGCTCGACAGTCATTTGATCCACGCACGGCTGTCTATGCCGAACAGGCCGATAAATAGCGTCCTACCGGCAAGTCCGCAGGTACCCAGTAGCGTTTGCTGTCAAAGTGCGCCAGGCAGATGCTGCTTGCCTTGCCAACGTCGCCATCGATCAGTTTTTGAAACAGCACAGCCTCAAACGTCCGGAGTATGGCCTGCCGCGGTCGTTGGCCCAAGTTCGAGCAACCGTCCGCTCTGGCCGAAGCCAACCACATCCACCTCGGTCAGGTCTTCCAGCTGTTAGTATTTGGCCAGCAAGTTGGCCAGTTGTGCTTCAGATACGTCATGCTTCTTTGGGTTCATCGAGTTTCCAGACCAGGTGGTAGCGTCCTGCCAAATTTCTGTTTACCGATTAAATCCAGTACGTACCCCTATCAAAAATGTATTGCCCTCTTGGGAAAAGTACTGGACCTAATGATTACGTCTGGAAACGACGAACCAGAGTATTTAGTTGATTGGCACGCTCATTCAGCTGATCAACCGTTTGTGCTGCGTCTCGTACCGTTTCGGATGTCTGATTGGTCAAGTTACTGATTTGCTCAATAGACTGTGCCATGCCGCTGACCGCGATGGACTGCTCCTTGGTCGCCCCACCGATTTCCTTGATGGTGTTAACGGCGACCTGCATCTGTGTTCTGACATCACTGATGCTAGTTGCAGCGAATCCGGCTAGTTTTACGCTTTGCTCAACAGTTTCGCATGCTCTCACCATATCCTCTTCGGCTCCCTGAGTTTGCGACTGAATGCCCTGGGTCATTTTGCTGATCTCTATCGTAGCGGTTGCCGTACGTTCTGCTAGTTTGCGTACTTCATCTGCAACCACTGCAAATCCGCGCCCTTGTTCTCCGGCTCGCGCTGCTTCAATGGCAGCATTCAATGCCAACAAATTGGTTTGGTCCGCAATATCTTTGATCTCATTCACTGTCACGGTTATGTCGCGCGAACTGGTGCCTAGTGCCGCCATTGTCTTACCAAGCTTACTCATGGTCTGAGATAAATTACCTACTTCACTGGATACCTGCTCTACCGCGGTAGAACCCGCCAAAGTTAGTTCGTCAGTCTTTTGGATAATGTGGTTAGCATCGACTGAATTATCTGCAATGTGGTTGATACTGACGGTGATCTGTTCCACGGTTGCCGCATTGCTGCCCACGGCAGTATTCACCATCTCTGTACCGCGAAATACGTGCTGGGTCATCTCATTGATGGCGCTGATGTTATCAACCAGGGCAGATGCACTGTTGCGTACATCACCAACAAGCTGTTGGAGTCGTCCATGCATCACTTTGATATGTGCCAGAGCGCTGTCCTGGGGGGCTGCCGGAATGGAAACCAACAAGTTTCCTGCAGCAATCTCTTGCAAAATACTACCAATTTCACCCACGGATCCGCCAAGCTGCATCTTGGTCTGCTGTCTGCCAATCCAGATCAACAACAGAATTTCCACGATCAATGCAGCCATGCTCGCCAAAAACATATCCTGAGCTAGCGATAGCCGGTTGCGGGCATCTTCCTGTGCTGACGCAGTCCGTTTGTCGAGCAATACGAAAAAGTCGTCAATTGGCTTCATGATCTGCGCTTTGAACTGGTGATACTCCTTACTGTGTACCAATTTGCGCGCCAGCTCCATGTCAGCAGGTCCTGCTACGGTGTAATTACCTTGCGCATCGGCAAATTTACCTTTCACCGCATTCATGGCGCGCACTTCGAGTTGTACCAGGCCATCAGAATTGGCTTGGGCCTCTTTGAGCTTGGCAAACTCCTCATCGGTAAAACCGCTTTTTTTCATTAATGACTGGAGAGGAACGGTTTCTCCATCAGGTCTTGGTTTCGCTTGTCCGGCTGCAACAAAGTCCCAGTAAATACGATTGTATTCCTGGGGACGGGGCAGCTTGCCATTTCGTATATCCAGAATAGTGTTGTACTGCTGTTCATATGAAATATCACCGGTAACAACATAGGTGCGACCCAGGCGGGTCAGGTCATCTGAACTTTGTCGCAACTCGCTGGCAAGTAAATAAGAATGATATCGATTATCTGCAGCAACATCCAAATCTGAGGTAGCTCGCTGCATGGAGATGAAAAGGTAGATAAGAGAGATGAGTGTGACAGCAATCAGAGCAAGGACGACAAATGCAAGTTTGGATGAATTGCGCTGGCTGAGCATGAATTTCTCCTAAGTATTTCTACTAGAATAGAAAACATTTTTAGAATTGTGTACCGGCTTTAGTCACTCCAACTCCAAAATAAGCGTCAAGGTCGGTTTGCTTGAGCAAGCCGACGAGCTTGTCGCCCACTCTATTGACCGACTCGGCATGCAGGCAGATGGCGTTGATGGCTTCAGGAATGAATGCATCGATGTGGGCGATGGCGGCAAGTGGCGTACGCGCGTAACGCTCAGCCTGCCGCTATCGCTTGTCGTCCCATTCAGTGGTCAGACGGGCTACACCGGTGCGATGGCGCTCGACAGCAATGCGGTAGTCTTTGGCGCGTAGCGAAAATGTGATTTCTTTTTTGCCTGGATAGCAAACAAGAATGTCAGCAGGGATGCGGCAACACAGATAGTAGCAAGCGCTGGATTGGGGGTGGCACTGCAGTGCCGGTGGGGCATATTGGTCTGTCCCGCTCCCCGTGGATAGCGGGTTAAGCACTCGACACTGAACGACATCGCTCGTATTCAACCGGGGTTACATACCCCAGGATCGAATGACGTCATTGGTAATTGTAAAAGCGGATGTAATCAAACACATCCGTGCGCGCCTCTTCATCGCTCCGGTAGTGGGTCAGAGCAATGGCACATCCCGCAACGGCACGACGACAGGACTTGCCTGCCTCCGTCAGCAGCGGGAGCAGTCCCTGCGGTACGGGCCGATTGAAAATATCAGCCAGCAAGCAGACCCTGCACACGAACTGCCTTCTGCTACGCAAAAGTAGCAGCGTCTGTCGCAGCAAATCCTGAGCGCTGCTATCGACTGAATTACACCTGTCCGCTCCGGCCGTGCAAAGAGCGGACCACCCAACCGACAGCTAGAAAACCTATCAGCAGCAACGCCCCCACCGCACTGGTCAGACCGTACAGAAAGCGGCCACTCTGCACACCACGCAGCAGGTCTACGGCATAGGCAGCGGGATTGGCCCGGGCCAGCAGTTGCAACCAGCGCGGGGCCAGTTCCAGGGGATACAAGGCACCGGATAACAGGAACATGGGCAGGGTCAAGGTATTGGACACCACGGGGAAAACCATCACCGAACGGAAAGGCAGCGCCATCACCAGCCCCAGCGCGGAAAACACCAAGGCACACAGCGTCATGGCCAACAGGAACTCCAGCAGCAGCAGCGGTGAAAAGGCCATCCCCAGCAACGGCGCAAATGGCAATAGTAAAACCGATTGCACCAAGGCCAGAGCTGCTCCTGACAGAATCCGGGCTAGTGCCAATGTGCTGCGTGGCAAAGGCGAAACCAGCAGCGCCTTGAACACCCCTACCTGACGGTCATGTACTACACCGACTGCGGCCGATGCTGCGGCAAACATCAGCGCCATCGCCACAATACCTGGATAAATATAAGCTTGGTAACTACTGTCCAGTGCATAGGTACCACCAGCCAGCCCTGCACCCAGAATGAACAGATACATCAGCGGCTGTGCCAGACTGAGCACGATGCGCAGCGGATTCAGCCAGTAACGCTTTAGCTCCAGCCAAACCAGCGACCACAACACCCGCATCATCATGCTGCCTCTCCACGGCCAGATAGTTGAACCGGTAGCAACTGGCCCTCCTGTAGCCGTACGCACTGTTCTGCGGCCTCTGCTTCTTGCTGCCGGTGTGTACTGAACAGCACCGTGGCCCCTTGCTGGCGCTGTATGGCAATCTGTCGCCAGAATGCTGCGCTGGCGGCATCGTCCAGACCCTGCGTCGGTTCATCCAACAGCAGTAGGCGCGGCTCGGCAAGGCTGGCCCGCATCAATTCCAGTTGCCGTCGTTGGCCGCCAGACAGTGTTTCCACCGCCTGCCCTGCCCGACTTTCCCAGCCCGCCGCCGCCAATTGTGTCGTGCAGCGACTGCGGGCTGCAGCGCCGGAATATCCGTAGCAACAAGCAATAAGCAACAGGTTGTCCCATACCGTCAGCCGCGGCTCCAGCGCACTCTCCTGAAACACCACGCCCAACTGGCGACGGATGCCTGCTGCCTCACGGCGTGCATCCAGGCCCAGGATGCGGATGCTGCCCCGATCTGGCTGCAGCATGGTTGCCAGCAATGCCAGCAACGTGCTTTTGCCCGCACCATTGGCCCCCACCAGCGCGCATAGCCCTCCTTCAACAATGCGCAGATTGGCATCCGTCAGCACCAGACGCCGACCGCGGCGCAGGTAAACACCGGCAATACTTACCGCATCCATATTAGCCTCCGTCCAGCCAGTGGATGGCTGGCCGTGAGCCGGGCCAGTGTAGTCGCGCGGCCATGGCATGCGTCAGCCATACTCTCCCTGCGGCGTCCACCAGCAGCACCTTGTTGATCCCGGAAGCACGCGACAGCGTGAGCGCATGGCTTGGCCCGCCAATGAATGGTGCCTTGCTGGCGCCATCCGACATTGCTCCGGCATGCACGCCGGGATCTGCAAGCACGGTAACGGACTGGCTTTCCTGCGACGGGTACCCGCTGCGCGGATCGAGAATATGGCAGTAGCGAATGCCGCCATGACTGAAATAGCGGTAGTAATCACCACTGGTTCCAATGGCTTCCCCATCCTGCAACTCTAGCGTAGCCAGCAGACCGGATGTGCGCGGATGCTGGATACCCACCTGCCACGGCTCCCCGCCCTTGCTGCCCAACGCCAGCAGATTACCGCCCACGTCGATCAACGCATTGTTCACCCCCAACTGCCGCAACCGGGCAGCCGCTAAATCCAGTGCCCAGCCCTTGGCATAGCCCCCCAAATCCACCGCCACCACCCGCTTGCGGCTGCTAACCGTGCCGTCGGCTGAAATTTGCAGATCGGCAATACTAGGGTGCTGCGCCATTAACGCCCGAACGGCGGCATCCGTAGGAAAATGGCTGTCATTAAACTGATCATCCTGAAAGCCCCATAACTGAATCAGTCGGCCAATACCCGGATCAAACAGCCCCTGGCTTTCTCGCGACAGCGCCTGGGCGGAACGCAGGATGTCCACCAACCGGGCAGAGGCCGTGAATGTTTTGCCCTCGGCCAATGCCACATTCATCCGCTTAAGCTCCGATGGTTGCCAAGCATGCAGGCTATGGTGCATGTCTTCAAACAGGCTGAACACGGCATTTTCCGCCTGACGTGCTTCTGCAGCAGACCCTCCAGAGATGGACAGCTGCACCCGAGTGCCAAATACATAGCTGCCCTGCGAATACAGCTCTGGCTGACGCAAAGCAAGTCCCAACACTAGCGTCAGCAGGCCCAGCGGTAACAGCCAACGCAATAGACGGAGCTTTACTACCTGCTGAGCGGCATGACTACCCGACGCTGCCATCAGCGAATCAGTTTTTGCCATGGGGGACACCCTTGCCCGGCGTGGCGACTGGCTTGATCGGGATATACAGCCCGTCGCGCCCTACCGGCGTCAGCGGCTGACCGGCCTTTTCACGCCGCTTGCGCTCTTGTGCCAGTGGCGGGCAGCTATGACCGTCGTAATACATCACCATGCAATCCAGACACATCAGGCATTCACGCGAGTCGATCCGCCCGTCTTCGTCTATGGACAGCGAGCCGCAACCCACGGCGCAGGCCTTACAGGAGGTGCAGCCGTCCTTGCGGCGTAGCTTCAGCAAATTGAAACCGGATGGCAGCCCCAGCGATGCACCCAGTGGGCACAGGTATTTGCAGAAGGGCCGCTCGACAAACAGCGACAGCCCCAGCAGCGTCGCCAGGAACAGCGCAAACGGCCAGCTGCGATTAAGCACCCCTACCAGGAAGGTGGTTTTGAACGGTTCCACCTCGGCCAGTTTCTCAGCCAGCGGCATGGAGAAGAAGGACACGGCCAGCAGCAGGAAGAAAATGGCGTACTTCAACCACTTCAGTCGTTTATGCCAGATCACGGGAAGCTTCAATGCTGGCAGATGCAAAAAGCGGCCTATCTTGTACAGCAGTTCCGACAGAGAACCGAACGGGCACATCCAGCCGCAGAACAGACCACGTCCCCAGATCAGGGTGGTGGGGACAATCAGCAACCAGAACAGGAAGATGAAGGGATCACTCAAAAACAGTGCCCAGTTCCAGCCATCCGACAGCGCATGGAATACCGTCAGTACCTGGGTGATGGAGGGCTGGGCCAGCTCCAGCCCGCCGGCAAAGCCGATGGCAATCAGCCAGCTGATGGTCTTGGGCCAGGACACCCAGCGCTTGCTACCCCGACGCGAACGGCGCACCCAGCGGTCGCGGCTGATGAAGAAAACCAGCACCGCCGCCATCCAGCCGCCAAACAGCACGATTGCCAGCTGCTTGTCCTGCCAGGCCTTTTTCCAGGCTGCCTGCGGCAGCTCCACCGCCGGCCGGCCACCCTGCAGCTGCGTATCCGGCAACCAGTAGTTGCTTTCGAAGGAGGTAAACTGCTTGGCACCGGTTTGCTGGTCTTCCTTATTGGCCAGGAAAGCAAAGCGCCACGGCCAGGCAGCGGCAAAGTGCGCATCGCGCAACACAAAGATGCCGCTTTCGCGGAAGTCCGGTGCGCCAGCCGCCCGCAAGGCATACAGGTTGAGGTAATCGGTATCGCGGAAGGTGTAGGCCGACAGGTCCTGCCGCACCTGGATGCGGTCATACAGGCCACCACGCACAAAGCCGGAACCCTTGAACGAGCCGCTGCCGTTATTGACGATG
>JAFANL010000292.1 GCA_019232735.1 Aquitalea sp.
ACCATTTTGCTGTCGGTACTGGCCATCAACCTGATGGGTGACGGCCTGCGCGATGCGCTGGATCCGAAACTGAAGCGCGCCGCCTGAGGAGGGAAGTATGAGTCTGCTGGAAATCAAGAACCTCTCGGTGGAGTTCGGTTCGGAAAAAAATCCCTTCCGCGCAGTGGAAGGGCTGGATCTGTCGGTGAATCAGGGCGAAATCGTCGGCATCGTCGGCGAATCCGGTTCGGGCAAGTCGGTCACCATGATGGCCATGATGGGCCTGCTGGAAGGGCAGGGCCGCATCGTGGCGGATACCCTGCAGTTTGATGGCAAGAACCTGCTCACCATCTCGGCGCGCGCGCGCCGCAAGATTGTCGGCAAGGATATCGCCATGATCTTCCAGGACCCGATGACCTCGCTGAATCCCAGCTATACCGTCGGTTACCAGATCATGGAAGTGCTGAAGATCCATCAGGGTCTGCGTGGTGCCGCACTGAAGCAGCGCGCACTGGAACTGATGGAAATGGTGGAAATCCCGGCGGCGGCCAGCCGTCTGGCGGCCTACCCGCACCAACTGTCCGGCGGCATGAGTCAGCGGGTGGTGATTGCCATGGCCATTGCCTGTAATCCCAAGCTGCTGATTGCCGACGAGCCCACCACGGCGCTGGATGTGACCATCCAGGCGCAGATCATGGAGCTGTTGGTCAGTTTGCAAAAGAGCCAGAACATGGCGCTGATCATGATTACCCACGACCTGGCGGTAGTGGCGGAAGTGGCGCACAAGGTGGCAGTGATGTACGCCGGCCAGGTGGCCGAAATGGCCAAGGTACCGGGCATCTTCCGCACGCCTACCCATCCGTATACCGAGGCGCTGCTCAAGTCGATTCCGGAACACAGCAAGGGCGCACATCGTCTGTCCACCCTGCCGGGCATCGTGCCGGGCCAGTACGACCGGCCCAGCGGCTGTCTGTTGTCTCCGCGCTGTCCTTATGTCCAGGACAAGTGCAAGGCCCAGCGACCGGGCCTGACCGCCATTGAAGGTGGCGTCGTACGCTGCCACTACCCGATTACGGCCAAGGAGGCATGATGAGTACCGTATTGCAGGCACGGGACCTCACCCGTTATTACGATGTGGCCCAGGGTTTTCTCAAGCCGACGGCGCAGGTCAAGGCGCTCAACGGCGTGTCTTTTGAATTGCAGGCCGGCAAGACGCTGGCGGTGGTGGGCGAGTCCGGCTGTGGCAAGTCCACGCTGGCACGCCAGCTGACGCTGATCGAGGCACCGACGTCCGGCTCCTTGCTGCTGGAAGGCCAGGATGCCGCCAAGGCGGGCAAGGCCGAACTGAAAGCCATGCGCACCAAGGTGCAGATGGTATTCCAGAACCCCTACGCCTCGCTCAACCCGCGCCAGAAGATCGGCACCCAGCTGGGCGAGCCGCTGGAGATCAATACCAGCCTGTCGGCCCGCGAGCGTGAAGAACGCGTGCGTGCCATGATGGCGCGGGTCGGTCTGCGCCCCGAGCATTACTATCGCTACCCGCACATGTTCTCTGGCGGTCAGCGCCAGCGTATCGCCATTGCCCGCGCCATGATGCTCAACCCCAAGATTGTGGTGGCGGATGAGCCGACCTCGGCGCTGGACGTGTCGATTCAGGCACAGGTACTCAACCTGTTCATGGATCTGCAGGAAGAGTTCAACACCGCCTATGTGTTCATCTCGCACAATCTGGCGGTGGTGGAGCATGTGGCCGACGAACTGATGGTGATGTATCTGGGCCGTGCGGTGGAAGTGGGGGCCAAGGAAAAGATTTATTCTCGGCCCTTGCATCCCTATACCCAGGCACTGCTGTCGGCCACGCCGTCCATTCATCCTGAAGATCGTCGCATCAAGATCAAGATCCAGGGTGAATTGCCCAGCCCGCTCAACCCGCCTTCCGGCTGCGCTTTCCACAAGCGTTGCCCGTTTGCCGATGCGCGCTGCCAACAGGAAGTGCCGGAATTGCGTGCGCTGGATGAGCGCATGATTGCCTGTCATCACGCAGAAAACATCAATAGCTGAACCATGATGGTGCGGTTTTGATGCGCAAGGCCGGCATGACGCCGGCCTTTCTTGCTTCTTGCACCAGGATGAACTGCAATGATGGTGTAAATGTCGCAAAACCCAGTTGTTATGCCGCATTTTTGGCGCACTGCAACAAAAATGCCTTTACCCCCCTATACACTGCACGATACAGTCGCCATGGCACACACATCCAAAGGAAAACGAGAAGTGAAAAGAGCCGTGTATGCCGGTAGTTTCGACCCGGTCACCAACGGTCACTTGTGGATGATTCGCGAAGCTGTAGAGCTGTTCGACGAACTCATCGTGGCGGTCGGCGTGAATCCGGAAAAACACTGCACCTTCAGTGTGGACGAGCGCGTGGACATGCTGCGTGCCGTCACACGTGGCTTCAACAAGCTGCGGGTGGATGTGTTCGAAAACCAGTTTCTGGTGAATTACGCCCAGAGCATCGGCGCCAACTACATCATCCGTGGCATCCGCACCGCCAGCGACTACGAATACGAACGCACCATGCGTTACATCAACTCCGACCTGCACCCGGATATCACCACCATTTTCCTGCTGCCGCCGCGGGAATATGCCGAGGTATCCTCTACCATGGTCAAGGGACTGGTCGGCCCGCGTGGCTGGCAGAACATGATCCGCCAGTACCTGCCGGAGCCGGTGTACCGCAAGCTGATCGCCATGTACCAGCCCGAGTAAGCCCGGCTTGTGACTTGCTGACACGCGCGCCGGTCGCTTATGCTGGCGCGCGTTTGTTTTTGTCCGAATGAATTACCCGGCAGCGCCACCGCGGCGGCTGCTTTCAAGGAATGCTATGGTCGACGTCTCCGCCTTTGCCAACCGGCTGCAGAAAAACTACAAGCACTACGCCAAGTGGGCCGCACGTCAGGGTCTGGACGCCTGGCGCGCCTATGACAAGGACGTGCCGCAATTTCCGCTGGCGGTCGATCTGTACGGCGAGCGCGTTCATCTGCAGGAATACGATACCGGCTGGGAAATGGAAGATGAGGTCTACCAGCAATGGATAGCCGCCATCATTACTGCCGTGGCTGAAGTCGCCGGCCGCGCCGAGAGCGCCATTACCCTGAAAAGCCGCCGCCGTCAGAAGGGCGTCAGCCAGTACGAAAAAGTCGGCCAACTGGGCGACGACTTCATCGTGCAGGAATACGGCCAGCGCTTCATCGTCAATCTGGATGCCTATCTGGATACCGGCCTGTTTCTGGATCACCGCAACACCCGCAAACGGGTGCGTGAAGAAGCAGCCGGCAAACGCTTTCTCAATCTGTTCGCCTATACCGGCAGCTTTACCGTCTACGCCGGTGCTGGCGGGGCCGTCAGCTCGGAAACCGTGGATATGTCCAATACCTACCAGGATTGGTCGCGCCGCAATTTCGAACTCAACGGACTGGATCTGGCGCGCCATCAGCTGGTACGTGCCGACGTGTTCCAGTATCTGGAGCAGGCGGTGGATGAGGGCAAGCAGTTCGATCTCATCGTGATGGACCCGCCCACCTTTTCCAACTCCAAGAAGATGCAGGACATTCTTGACGTGCAGCGCGACCATGTCTGGCTGATCGACTACGCCATGGCATTGCTGGCACCCGGAGGCACGCTGTACTTCTCCAATAATCTGCGCAGCTTCGTGCTGGACGAGCGTCTGGCCGAGGATTACCACATTCGCGATATCAGTGCCCACTCCGTGCCGGAAGACTTCCGCAATCGCAAGATTCATCAGTGCTATCAATTGAAAAAGAAAGCCAGCTGACATGCCGCAAATCATCATGCAATACAGCAGCACGCTGCAACTGGATGTCCCCGCTACTTTGCAGGCCATCAATCAGGCACTGTTGGCTAGCGGGCAGTTTCAGGCGGAAGACATCAAGAGCCGCGCCATTCCACTGCAAGACTGGCTGACCGGAACCACGTTCGGCAGCGCACCCTTCGTACACCTGCAATTGCATATCCTGACCGGGCGTGATCTGGCGACTCGCCAGCAACTGTCCGACAGCATGCTGCCGGTGTTGCAGCAGCAGGTTCAAGGACCGCCCGGCACCCAGCTGTGTGTGGAAGTCTGCCAGATGGAGCGTGACAGTTATCGCAAGCTCACGCTGTAAAGTCACTCTATATATGTAAGGCCCGCGTTTGCGGGCCTTTATCATTGATGGCCAATGGCGAATCGGGCCGCTGCTCTTGTAAAACACCACCCCAGTCCCATCTTGCTGCTATCACCTATCTAAGTGCCGGATATCGGCAAGGAGTACAGCATGGCCACCATCAATATCACCGGCAGCAGTTTTAATGAAACCGTCGACAAGGGCGGCATCGTCATCCTGGATTTCTGGGCCGAGTGGTGTGGTCCGTGCAAGATGTTTGGTCCTACGTTTGAAGCGGCTGCACTCAAGCACCCGGACATCGTGTTCGGCAAGATCAATACCGAAGAAGAGCAGGAGTTGGCTGCCCACTTCCAGATCCGTTCCATCCCTACGTTGATGGCACTCAAGGATGGCATCATCGTGTTCAATCAGTCCGGCGCCATGATGCCGGCCCAGTTCGAAGAGCTGATCAAGGCGCTGCGCGATCTGGACATGGAAAAGGTCAAGGCCGATATCGCCGCGCAAGATGAATGATTGCAGCCGCTGATACACGTTTCCGATAAAAAGCCCGGCCTCAGCCGGGCTTTTTGCTGTCTGTGTCGGTGCGGCGACCAGCTTTTTGCGTCCATTGCCCGTCATTTCTATAGGACTGCGCTGCCGGCCTCGCTGGGGATTGGGCCACCAGTCATTTCACTTCAATAAAACCCCCATTGCATAAGCCGTTGCTGCTCAGTGACTTAGCGTCTGGTGGGCCGGATTCTGGCAAGTTTCTGCAGTTTTTATCGCAGAAAGTGTTGACGAGGGTAGGGCAGGGCGGTATAGTTCGCCTCCTCAGCAGACAACGCAGCGACGGAAACGAAACGCAGCGACCTGCACCGCTCTTTAAAAAACAGAATAACCGATAG
>JAFANL010000007.1 GCA_019232735.1 Aquitalea sp.
CGGTGACGGGAACCGGGAAGCCAAGCCCATGCTAAGAATTTGCCGGACGCGCATCGCGCCCGACTGACGGAAACTGACCAGGACCGCCCAATGTTTCGTTCGCTCACCGGATACTTCTCCAACGACCTTGCCATCGACCTTGGCACGGCAAATACCCTCATTTACATGCGTGGCAAGGGCATCGTGCTTGACGAACCGTCTGTGGTCGCCATTCACAGCGATGTGCCCACCAACAAGAAATCCATCCTGGCCGTGGGCCTGGAAGCCAAGCGCATGCTGGGCCGTACCCCGGGCTCCATCCAGGCCATCCGCCCGATGAAAGACGGCGTGATCGCCGACTTCACCGTGACCGAGCAGATGCTCAAGCAGTTCATCAAGAAGGTGAACCCCAACCGCTTCTTTGCCGCCAGCCCGCGCATCGTGATCTGCGTGCCCTGCGGCTCCACCCAGGTGGAACGCAAGGCGATCCGCGACTCCGCCCTGGCCGCCGGTGCCCGCCGTGTCGAGCTGATCGAAGAACCGATGGCCGCTGCCATCGGTGCCGGTCTGCCGGTGGAAGAGCCGACTGGCTCCATGGTGGTGGACATTGGTGGCGGTACCACCGAAGTGGGCGTGATCTCGCTGGGTGGCGTGGTGTATTCCAACTCGGTACGCGTAGGCGGTGACAAGTTCGATGAGGCCATCATCAACTACATCCGTCGCAACTACGGCATGCTGATCGGCGAAACCACCGCCGAGGAAATCAAGAAGAACATCGGTTCGGCCTTCCCCGGTGCCGAAGTACGCGAGATGGAAGTCAAGGGCCGTAATCTGGCCGAAGGCATTCCGCGCGCCTTCACCGTGTCCTCCAACGAAATCCTGGAAGCACTGACCGAACCCTTGAACCAGATCGTGTCCGCGGTGAAGATCGCCCTGGAACAGACCCCGCCGGAACTGGGCGCCGACATCGCCGACAAGGGCATGGTGCTGACTGGTGGTGGCGCACTCTTGAAGGATATCGACCGCCTGCTGGCCGAAGAAACCGGTCTGCCGGTATTCGTGGCCGAAGAACCGCTGACCTGCGTGGTCCGTGGCTCGGGCAAGGCGCTGGAAAAGATGGACAAGATCGGCACCATCTTTACCAACGTACCCTGATTGTTTCCTAAACGGACCTGCCGCCGCTCCGTCAAGGGGCGGCATACTGCCTGATGGACTTCGCCAACACCCCCAGCTTTTTCCGCTCCGGGCCCAAGCCTGGTACGCGCCTGTTCCTGTGCGCCCTGGCTTCCATCGCGCTCCTGGTGGGCGATAGCCGCTATGGCCTGATGGAACAGGCCCGCGATGGCATGTCGCTGGTCCTCTACCCCCTGCAGCGCGCGGTCAACATGCCGCTGGGGGTGGTGCGCCATGTCAGTGACTATTTCACGGCCCAGGCCGACCTGAAAAGCGAAAATGACCAGCTGCGTACCCGCCAGCTGGAAATGTCGGCCCGCCTGGCACGGCTGGAAACGCTGGAACGCGAGCTGAACGAGCTGCGCAGCCTCAACACCATCAAGGCCAGCCGCAACGATGCCGCCTTGCTGGCAGAAATCCTGTACACCGGTCGTGACCCCTTCTCTTACAAGATCATCATCGACAAGGGTGCCGATGCCAAGCTGCAGCCGGGCCAGCCGGTCGTGGACGCGCATGGCCTGCTCGGGCAGATTACCCGCGTGCAGCCGCTCACGGCCGAGGTGTCGCTGATCATCGACAAGAACCAGATGGTGCCGGTGATGATTGCCCGCACCGGTGAGCGTGCCATCCTGTACGGCTATGGCGGCGGGGTGGAAATCCGTTACCTGCCGGTGCATGCCGATGTGCGCGAAGGCGACAGCATTGTCACCTCCGGCATTGACGGCCTGTATCAGGAAGGTACGCCGGTCGCGCGGGTCAGCAAGGTGGAACACAATGCCGGCGCGGCTTTCAGCCGTATCACCACCGAAGCGGTAGCCGGCGTGCAACAGACCCGTTTCGTACTGGTATTGCAGCAAAAGGGCCAGACGCCCCCGCGTCCGGCAGAACCGGTGGTGCCGGTGAAAAAGACCAAGGGCAAGAAGCCCGCCGATTCGGAGTAAGCATGTCGTTCGACCGCCCCAAGGAATTGCTCAAGCCGGTCAAGCGCCGCTTCATTTTCATGACCCTGCTGCTGGCCGTGCTGGTGGAGATGATTCCACTGCCGCACGGCTCCACCCGCTGGCTGCCGGACTTCATCAGCCTGGTGCTGCTGTACTGGGTGATCAATCAGCCGCGCCGGGTGAATGTGGGCATCGCCTTCCTGATGGGACTGATTGCGGATATCGCCACCGCCGGCATGCTGGGCCAGCATGCGCTGGCTTATTCGGCAACTTCCTATCTGGCACTCAGCCGCCAGCGCCAGCTGATCATGTTCAACCTGGGCCAGCAGGCCTTGAGCGTACTGGGGCTGATGCTGGCCAACCAGACCATCATGGTGGTGGCGCGCATGCTGACCGGTGCGGCCTTTGTCGGCTGGAGCTATTTCCTGCCGCCCCTGATCGGTGCCCTGCTGTGGCCGCTGCTGACCAAGCTGCTGCTCTTGCCCTACCGTCATCACTCGGTGTAAGTCGTGCGTCCCACCCGCTTCAAGAATCCGCAGGCTGAAGACGGCCAGTTCCAGCTCCGGCTGATCGTGGCCTATGTCTTCATGCTGCTGATGTTCTGCATCCTGATTGCCCGCTTTGTCTGGCTACAGGTGTACCAGTACGAGCACTTTGCCACGCTGGCACAGAACAACCGCATCTCCCTGCTGCCCATCCTGCCCAACCGCGGCCTGATCATGGACCGCAACGGCGTGATCCTGGCGCAGAACTATTCGGCCTACACGCTGGAGCTGGTGCCCAGCAAGATGCCGGACATGAATGCCACCATTGCCGAGCTGGGCAAGCTGGTCAATATCACCCCGCGCGATGAAAAACTGTTCAAGAAGCTGCTGGGTGAATCCAAGGATTTCGAGTCCATCCCGCTCAAGGTCAAGCTGAGCGAAGAGGAGGCCGCCCGCGTGGCCGCCAATGCTTGGCGCTTCCCCGGTGTGGAGGTCAAGGCCAGGCTGTTCCGCGACTATCCCTACAAGGAACTCACCAGCCATGTGCTGGGCTATATCGGCCG
>JAFANL010000016.1 GCA_019232735.1 Aquitalea sp.
GCTGCCGGATTTTCCAGCACGGTGCCTTCGTAGGAGATGTGCAGCAGGTTGGCATCCATGGAGTACGGGCTGCCGCCGTTTTTCTTCTTGCTGATGTCAATACCGTGCTTTTCGGCATAGGCCAGCAGCTTTTCACGGGACAGCAGATCCCATTCGCGCCACGGGGCAATCACTTTGACGTCCGGCTTCAGGGCGTAATAACCCAGCTCGAAACGCACCTGGTCGTTACCCTTGCCGGTAGCACCGTGCGATACCGCATCGCCGCCCACGGCATTGGCGATCTCGATCTGGCGCTTGGAAATCAGCGGACGGGCGATGGAGGTGCCCAGCAGGTACTCGCCTTCGTAGATGGCGTTGGCGCGGAACATCGGGAATACGTAATCACGCACGAACTCTTCACGCAGGTCTTCAATGAAGATGTTTTCCGGCTTGATACCCAGGGCAACGGCTTTTTTGCGTGCCGGTTCCACTTCCTCACCCTGGCCGATGTCGGCGGTGAAGGTCACCACTTCACAGTGGTAGGTGTCTTGCAGCCACTTGAGGATGACGGAGGTATCCAGGCCACCGGAGTAGGCCAGCACTACTTTTTTGATATCAGACATGATGCGTTTTCTTTCCAGCGAATCTAGTGGGTTGTCCTGCCAGCTCAGTCGTATTGACGACCAAGCAGCAGATATTCAATCAGTGCTTTCTGGGCATGCATGCGGTTTTCCGCCTCATCCCACACCACGCTTTGCGGGCCGTCGATCACCTCGGCGGTCACTTCCTCGCCACGATGGGCCGGCAGACAATGCATGAACAAGGCATCCGGATTGGCATGCTTCATCAGATCTGCATTGACCTGGTAGCTGGCAAAAGCCTCCAGGCGCGCTGCGCTTTCGGCTTCGTAGCCCATGCTGGTGAACACGTCGGTCGTGACCAGATCGGCCCCTTCCACCGCCTTGACGGCACTGTGGCTGGGTTCGAAATGCTCGGAACCGTAATGCTCGCCATCCAGCACCGTCAGTTCGTAGCCAACCGGCGTAGCCACCTTCAGCTTGAAGCCAAGAATCTTGGCTGCCTGCAGCCAGGTACGGCAGACATTGTTGCCATCCCCAATCCAGGCCACGGTCTTGCCCTTGATCGAGCCACGATGCTCGATGAAGGTGAAGATGTCAGCCAGAATCTGACAGGGATGATACTCGTTGGTCAGGCCATTGATGACCGGCACTTTCGAATTCAGCGCCAGGCGCTCCACCAGCGTCTGTTCGAAGGTACGGATCATGATGATGTCGCTCATGCGCGACAACACGCGTGCCGTGTCCTCGATAGGCTCACCGCGACCCAGTTGCGAGGTCTTGGTATCCAGGAACATGGCGTGTCCGCCCAGTTGTGCCATGCCGGCTTCGAAGGAAACCCGGGTACGGGTGGAATTCTTCTCGAAGATCATGGACATTACGCGGCCTACCAGCGGCTGATACAGCTGTTTTTCGCTGTGTCGTCGCTTCAGTACCTTGGCACGCTCGAAGATGTGGCGATACTCCTCGTGGTTCAGGTCGCTGAATTGCAGGTAATGTCCTACTGGCTTCATGGGTAAGATTTCCAAAAAAAAAGGCCATCGCGCATAGAACACGGTGTGTGTCTTCATGCGCAATGGCACATTACTACACGCTGGTCTCAAGTCAGTTAACTGGTGTCGCAATCCCGTATCAATTGGATACTGGATTTATATATTTGCGACAATTGTTATATTTATCGGAAATTCACCGTTCTGACAAGGTCTCAGCTGAACAATAATCTGTCAGGCAAATGCGATAACTCCCTATCTTTCAGCACTCTGACATACATTTCCCCACCATCTTCGGCAAGTCCGTGCATTTCTATGGATTTTTGTGTCTTTTGCAGACGCGCCAGATATGACAGGATACTGTCGTCAATCACCTGCCCCGGCACCAGCACCGGAATGCCTGGCGGATAAGGCACGATCTGATCGCAACACACGCGACCATTCAGCGCGGTATTCGGGCGACCATCATCATCCAGCAAGGGCAGGCGTTCACCGGCTTCATAAAAGGCATCGCGCGGCAGGCAGGCCAGTCGCGAAAAGCGCGGGATCTCCGGCATGCGACCAAGCGCACGCGGCGGGCGCTTTTCCTTGGCCAGACGCAAGAGCGCATCGTACAACCGCGATACCTTGCTGCGGGTGGTGCCCATGGTCAACAACAAGGTAATGGTGCTGAAGGTCGATTTCTCCACCTGGATGTTGTAACGCTCAAACAGCTCATGCTGCAGCTCATCCGTGGTATAGCCGGACTGGGTGATGTCCACCGTCAGCTTGGTCGGGTCCAGCCGGATGCCATCCTCGCGGATATCCTCCGGCAACAGGTCCTCCAGGCCCAGCACGCGGAAAGCGCCGGTGGAGTTGATCTTGTCGCGCAGCTCTTCTGCCAGCTTGAGCGTACGATCCAGCAGACGATAGCCTTCGGTCACCGCCTGTTTGCGTGCCACATCCAGACTGGCAATCAGGTTGTACTGCGGACTGGTGGAGGTGTGCATATTGAAGTTTTCCCGGAACAGATGCTCATCGAAACCGGGGTCGTTCACATGAATCATGCTGGCTTGCGAGAAGGCCGACAGGATTTTGTGGGTACTTTGCGTGACATAGTCGGCACCGGACTCCAGCGCTGTCGGGCGGAAAGCCGGATGGAAACGGGCAAAGCCATACCAGGCTTCATCCACGATCACCTTGATGCCTTTCTCGTGTGCCGCTTCAATGATGGGCACCAGATCGTAGCGCAAGCCATCATAGGTGCAGGAGGTCAGGATCAGCACCCGTGCATCGGGATTTTCCTCGATGGCCGCAAAAATGGTGGCCTTGGGCACCGGTCCGAAAATGCCATACTGCTTGTTGATGGAGGAATCCAGATACACCGGCAGCGCACCGGACAGAATCACGCCATGGTGTACCGACTTGTGGCAATTGCGGTCCAGCAACAGCTTGTCGCCCGGTGCCAGCAAGGTCTGGAAGATCACCTTGTTGGAAGTGGAAGTGCCATTGGTGGCGAAATAAGTCTTGCGCGCGCCAAAGGCCTTGGCGGCCAGCTTTTGCGACTCGGCAATCACCCCGGTCGGGTGCAGCAGCGAATCCAGCATCGGCACCGAGACCGAAAGATCCGCCCGCAACATGTTTTCGCCGACGAAATCATAAAAATCGCCAACCCACGGGCTACCCTTGAGCGAATCACCTCCCGCATGGCCCGGCGTATGCCAGGAATCCTTCGCCATGCGCACGTATTGCTTGAGCTTATCGTAGAACGGCGTGGCCGACTTTTCCGCCAGTTCGGCCGTCAGGATGCGGAACCAGCCGTTGTAATCGGTTTCGTCACGGTAGAAATAACCATCCACCGCATGACTGGCCAGACTCTCGACCAAGGCCCTTTCATCGTCATCCACCAGCAAGACATACAGCGACAATTCCGGACGGAAATCGCTGATCTGATTGGCTAGTTGTACGGCTGCCTGATTGATGCCCTTTTCCTGCAACTGCTTGTCGACCAGCACGGCCTGGATGTCGCCGTCACGGCGGATGACATCCATGGCCTCCTTGAGGCGCGCTGCGCCGATAAAGGTCAACCCGTAGGGATTCTCCAGACGCACGGCCACGGCTCCCAGCCCGGCCAGGACATCGGCCTGCCACTTTGCATCATCGCTTACCACCAGAACGCGGCTAACGGGTGTCATGAACTGATTTCTCCTGTGTGTAGAACGCTGCGTACCTTGTTGTCTGTCTGTCCATGCGTACGCGATGAGTGCCAGTATTTTTTCTTCAAGGCCATCCGATTTCCCGGATCTGACCCGAATTTGCTGATCACTCAGTCAATATTGTTTTTTGACTATCGTATCCACAAGCCGGCGACGCCGTCATTTTGCAAAGCAGCATTTGCGCACAGACGAAAAACCGTGACGCTTTTGCACGAAAACCCGCCCCAGCTTGCGGTACAATCGCGCCATGCTGACCGATGCTGAAAAAGACGCCATTCGCGACCACTACCGCACCATTGCCGACAACCTGCCCGGCTTTCGCCCACGCGCCGCCCAGCGCCGCATGTTGGCGGAAATTGCCAACGCCTTATCGCGTAGCCTGGAGAAACAGGGAGACGCCTACCCCAATCGCGAAGGTGAAAGCATCGCCGTCATCGAAGGCCCTACCGGAGTCGGCAAAAGTCTGGCCTACCTGCTGGCCGGCGGTGTCATGGCGCGTGCGCGCGGCAAAAAGCTGCTGGTGACCAGCGCCACCGTCGCCTTGCAGGAGCAGCTGGTCAATCGCGACCTGCCTTTCGTGGTGGAAAACAGCGGCTTGCCGCTGACGTTTGCACTGGCCAAGGGCCGTGGCCGTTATCTGTGCCCGCAGCGCATCTATGCCCTGACCGCGGAAAACGCCCAGGGCCAATTGCTGGCACCCGACCCCATGCTGACCTTGTGGGACCGCAAACCACAGGCGGGAGAAATAGAAGCCTTGCGCAGCATGGCGGACGAGTTCTACTACCGCCGCTGGAATGGCGATCGAGACACCTGGAAAGAAATCATTGATGACGGCCTGTGGGGCCGCGTCACCAATGACCGCCACGGCTGCCTGAAAGCGGCCTGCCCCAATCGCCCGGAATGCCCCTTCTATCTGGCACGCGACACACTGGAAACCGTAGATGTGATTGTGGCCAACCACGACTTGATGCTGGCCGATGTTTCCATGGGTGGCGGCGTCATCCTGCCGGCACCGGAAGACAGCTATTACTGCATCGACGAAGCGCACCACCTAGCCAAAAAGGCCATCAATCAATTCTCGGCCGAACACTCGCTGGCCCAGGCGCTGGGCTGGCTGGACAAGGTGGCTCCGACGGCTGCGCGGGTGGAAACCCTGACCGGCAAGGTAGAAATCGTGACCCAGGCCATGGACGCCGCCACCTCCTGCGTGGAAACACTGGGCGAATGGTTATGGCTGCTGGGTGGCGAGGAAGCACTGACCGCCAATAGCGACAATCTGGAGCCCACCTGGCTGCTGGAAGACGGCCAATTGCCCGAACGCCTGCAAGCCCCGGCCAACAATATGGCCATTGCCGCCCGCGCCATCTTCAAGCACCTGGCGGCACTGAACGATGCCCTGACCGAAGCGCGCAAGGAGAAAGGCAGCGATACCACCCAGATTGACAAAGCCGCAGCCGACATCGGCTTCCTGAATGGTCGCGCCGAGCAATTAATGGCGGTATGGGATCTGTTTGAAAAACAGACCGAAGAATCTGCCCCACCGATCGCCAAATGGATTACCCGGCGCACCGAAGGCAAGGGCGATTATATTTTCTCGGCCTCGCCGGTCAGTGCCGCGGCCAGCCTGGCTGCCACCCTGTGGCGCCGCGCGGCTGGCGCCGTGCTGACCTCGGCCACCTTGCGTTCACTGGGCGCTTTCGACCTGTTGCTATCGCAAACCGGGCTCAAATGGTTGCCACAAGTCAGTTGCGTGGCGCTCGACTCCCCGTTCAACTTTACCGAACAGGGAGAGCTATACCTACCCCCCATGCTGGCCAGCCCGAAAGATCCACTCGGCCACACCAGGGAAATCGTCGAGTGGCTACCCAAACTGGTGGACATCACCGAACCGGTTGGGACGCTGGTGCTATTTTCCTCGCGCAAGCAGATGCAGGAAGTGGCCACCCTACTGCCGGAAAACCTGCGTACGCAACTGCTGATCCAGGGTGAAATCCCCAAGAGCGTGCTGCTGGAAACCCATCACCAGCGACTGAAAGAAGGCCAGGCCAGCGTGATTTTCGGGCTGGACTCCTTCTCGGAAGGGCTGGATCTACCGGGGGAAAGCTGCGTGCACGTCATCATCGCCAAACTGCCGTTTGCCATGCCGGACGACCCGGTAGGCAAGACGCTGTCGCGCTGGATTGAAAAACGGGGTGGCAACCCCTTTGTGGAACTGACCGTGCCGGAAGCCTCGATCAAGCTGATCCAGGCGGTAGGGCGACTGATTCGTACCGAGCGCGATTACGGCCGCGTCACCATCCTGGACAATCGCCTGTTGAAGCAAAGTTACGGAAAAAAGCTACTTGCCTCGTTACCGCCATTCAAGCGCATCTGATTTTCGGGTAAAATTGCGGGTAAACCCGCTATTGCCCTGCATCAAAGACAGTCCACAACAACAATACTGTCTTTGCTATAGATAAATACAGAGACCACACCTTAAAAGCACACTCCGGTTCATCACTCATGATCTGCAATCCATATGAAGTAGTCATCCAGGGGCTGACCTCCGAAGGCCGCACATTCCGACCCAGCGACTGGGCCGAACGCCTAGCCGGGATTCTGGCCTCCTTTGGCGGCGACCAGAAGCTGTCCTACCACGCTTACGTCCGCCCCATGCTGCTGGAAGGAGTACGCTGTGTTGCCGTGGACAAGAAGCTGCAAAAGATCGACCCGCAGGTTTTTCAGTTCCTGATGGACTTCGCCAAGGACAACGATTTACGCATCGTTGACTGCCGCACCCTGATCGACGAGGTCTATCCGAATAAATTTTTGGCATAAAAACAACACATAGCTTTTTTCCACCTATGCTTTGCATCTTTTCTGCAACATCGTCGTCACAATTTGTGGTTAAACTTCGACAGTACTGCGGTACTGGGCGGCTCAAGCGTATCGATCTGCCACAGCCAGTACGTATAACGAACATAAAACCCCTGATGGAGCACTGATGATGCAAAAGAAAAGCTTAGCCGCACTGGTTGCAACCCTGTTCGCCGTTCCGTTCGCCGCTCACGCCGACGTGACTATTTATGGCTTCCTGAGCGCAGGCATCGAATCCGCCAAGGCCGTAGGCAATGGTACTTCTGCTAACGAATATGCATCCCGCACTCGCGTTGTAGACAACAACTCCCGCATCGGCTTCAAGGGCGTTGAAGATCTGGGCAATGGCACCAAGGCCATTTGGCAAGTTGAAAGCAGCTTGAAAAACTTCGAGCAAGGTGGCACCAATGATGCAGGTCAGACTGCAACATTTGCTACCCGTAACACTTTTGTCGGTCTTGACGATGCCACTTTCGGTAAAGTGCTGGTCGGCTACAACGATAGCGCTTACAAAACCCTGACCAATGCCGGCATTGACTTGTTCCAGGATTACACTGCTGAAAGCAACGGCTCCGGCGTTGGTATCTACAGCCGCGGCGAAGCCCGTCTGAAGAACTCTGTTCACTATTTCACCCCGGTTTGGTCTGGCTTCCAGGCTGGTGCCTCCTACGGTTTTGACGAAGCACAAACCGGTGGCACCGACAAGGCTCGCGTCTCCATCGCCGGCAACTACACCAACGGTGGCCTGATTGCGTCTTTAGGCTATGATCGCCAAGCCGATACCAAATACCTAGGCTACGCTGCTGCCTCGTCCTTTACTGCAACCGCCCCTACTGGCGGCACTACCGGGACCAGTGCTGGTAATAGTATTAGCTACACCAAGCTGGCTGCCAGCTACAAGTTTGCTACCGGCACGCTGATTGGTGCAGGCTACGAATTTGGTCGCTTCGGTACCAGCACACTGGGTAGCGGTCTTGCGCAGGACGACTGGACCATCTCCCTGTCGCAAGACTACGGTGCTTTCGTTTTCAAGCTGGAATATAGCCAACTGGGTCAACTGAAAGGTGCGACCAACCCTGATGCTTACAAGGCCAAGGAAATTACAGTTGGTGCCGACTACAATCTGTCCAAGTCCACCAAGCTGTATACCTACTACGCCAAGATCACCAACAATGCTGATCAGAACGTAAACTTCTACAACAACACCATCTACACGACTGCTTATACCGGTACAGCTGGCTCTGCTTCGTTTGCTGCCACAGGCAACAACCCGCAAGCCTTCGGTGTTGGTCTGAAGGTTGCTTTCTAAGCTGAACACGGCTTAACTAGCAAATGCTAAAACGGGCATCCCATGGGGTGCCCGTTTTTTCATCATTTGCTAGAATGGAGCATTGCCGCACACACCAAGACCACCACAATGAGCGTTGAACTGAAAACTGCCGCCGATATCGAGAAAATGCGTATCGCCGGCAAACTGGCTTCCGAAGTACTGGACTACATTACCCCCTTCGTCAAACCCGGCGTCACCACCGAGGCCATTGACAAGCTGTGCCATGATTACATGGTCAATGTACAGGGCTGCATTCCGGCGCCGCTGAACTATGCTCCAGACGGCCACAACCCCTACCCCAAGTCCATCTGCACCTCGATCAACAGCGTGGTGTGCCATGGCATTCCCAATGACAAGCCGCTGAAAAACGGTGACATCATGAATATCGACATTACCGTGATCAAGGATGGCTACCACGGTGATACCAGTCGCATGTTCTATGTTGGCGAAGTGAGTGAACACGCACGCCGCCTGTGCAAGATCACCTATGAATGCATGTGGCGCGGCATCGAGAAAGTGAAACCGGGTGCCACGCTGGGCGATATCGGCCATGTCATCCAGCAATATGCTGAAAGCAGTGGTTACAGCGTGGTACAGGAATTCTGCGGCCACGGCATTGGCAAGCGCTTTCATGAAGAGCCGCAAGTTCTACACTACGGCCGCCCCGGCACCGGGCTGGAACTGCAGGCCGGCATGATTTTCACCATCGAGCCAATGATCAACCAGGGCAAGCGCCACCTGCGCATGATGGGGGATGGCTGGACGGTAGCCACCAAGGACCGTAGCCTGTCGGCACAATGGGAACATACCGTGCTGGTCACCGAAACCGGCTATGAAATCCTGACTCAGTCAGCCGGCACCCCGGCAAAACCGGCCAGCCGCTAACCATCTGTTGCAGATAGCCAAACACCCGCCACGGCGGGTGTCTTTATTTGCCCATGACGGTGGCGATTGGCAACATTAGCGCCTATAGTACAACTGCCGTTTAACAGTAAACGTAGTGGAATTTGCCATGCTCAGCATCAACAGCAATCTCAGCGCACTCAATGCCCAGACCCAACTGGAAAAGTCGCGTAAAAACACCGAGCAGACTCTTGCTGAGCTGGCCTCTGGCACACAGCTGAGCAGTGCCGCAGTCAATGCCGCCAATACCGCGCTGTCGCAATCGCTGGAGGCACAGGTACGCGGTGACAACCAAGCCAGCAGCAATGCGCTGGATGGAGTCTCCATGGTGCAGACTGCCGATAGCGCCATGG
Organism: Aquitalea sp.; assembly: GCA_019232735.1. GTDB lineage: Bacteria > Pseudomonadota > Gammaproteobacteria > Burkholderiales > Chromobacteriaceae > Aquitalea. The sequence continues at coordinate 9,184 of JAFANL010000016.1, forward strand.
CACAACTGCAAAGCAACAGCCAGCAGATTCAGGATCTGGCCATTCAGGCTGGTGATGCAGCACTGAATAGCAGCAATCGTCAGTCCTTGCAGCAGCAGGTTGACCAGCTGACCCAAAGCAATTCCAGCATTATCCAGAATACCCAGTACAACGGCACATCCCTGCTGAGCAGCAGTAACACGCTTCAGTTCCAGGTAGGTCCGAATGGCAATAGCAGTAACCAGATCAGTGTCAATACCAGTGACTTGGCTGCAACCCCGGCCAATGGCGGACTGAACAGCTATAACGCTAATCTGGCTGCCACCGGCACCATAGACCTATCCAGCCCGGCCAGTGCGTTGGCTGCCCAGGCAGGCATCCAGTCCGACCTCAATACCATTTCTGCTTCGCGCACCCAGCTGGGCGCTACCAGCAATGCATTCGAAGCGGCCTATAACAATTTGCAGTCTTCGTCACTGAATGCGCAGGCCGCCAATAGCCGGATCAGCGATACCGACTATGCAGCCGCCAGCGCCCAACTGGTTCAGCAGCAGATTCTTGGCCAGGCCGCCATTGCCATGCAGGGGCAGGCCAATATTTCGCAAAGTTCGGCACTTAGCTTGCTCAGCTAAAACCAGGCAACTTTATCGCGCCATCGCAATCAAATCTCCATCGAACCCATTCATGGACACAAATCGCACAGGGTAACCCAGGTTGCCCTGTGTTTTTTATTGCGACAAGGAGTCTGCCATGCCGAATCAACCGGCCATCATCGTTTCCAGCCTGGACTATGAAAGACTGGCCAGCTGGAT
>JAFANL010000286.1 GCA_019232735.1 Aquitalea sp.
GTCCTTTCCATTCTGGCCGCACTTAGCCTGACCCTGCTGTTCACCCTGCTTGCCACTGCTGTACATGACGCATTGCCGAACATCATGAACGGCAATCACTACACCCCTATCATGCGCTTTGTGGTGGGCGGGGTCTGGCTGACCAGCCTGCTGACATTTTTGCTGCTATTGCGCTGGAGCCGGCGTACGGTGCTGGATTTGTGTCTGACCGTGGTGATGTTTTCCTGGCTTTGCGATATTGCGCTGTCCGCCATGCTGAATGCCGGTCGTTTCGACCTCGGTTTCTACGCCGGCCGCATTTATGGCTTGCTGGCGGCCAGTTTTGTGCTGGTCATGTTGCTGATGGAAAGCAGCTTGCTCTATGCCCGCCTATTACAGGCCGCTACCGTGTTGCGGGAGGCAAAACAGGCGGCAGAAGAAGCCACCCAAGCCAAATCGATGTTTCTGGCCAATATGAGCCACGAAATCCGTACGCCGATGAATGCCATCATCGGACTGTCCTACCTGGCGCTGAAAACCGGGCTGACGCAACAGCAGCGCGATTATCTCAACAACATCCACAATGCGGGGACTTCACTGCTGGGCGTGGTGAACGATGTGCTCGACTTTTCCAAGGCAGAGGCGGACAGGATTGAGCTGGAAAGCGTCAACTTCTGTCTGGACGATGTACTGGAGCATGTTTCATCCTTGCTGGCGCAGAGTGCGGCCGACAAAAATCTGGAATTGCTGTTCAAGTGCGGCCACGACGTGCCGCAAGGACTGGTGGGCGATCCGCTGCGTCTGGGCCAGGTGCTGACCAATCTGGTCAGCAATGCCATCAAATTTACCGAGCTGGGACAAGTCACCATCAGCCTGAGCGTACTGGAACAGGTTGGCGACAAGCTCAAGCTACATTTCTGCGTGCGAGACACCGGCATCGGCATGAACGACACCCAGCTTGCCGGGCTGTTTCAGGCATTTCATCAGGCAGATGGCTCTACGACACGCAAGTTTGGCGGTACCGGGCTGGGCCTGGTCATTGCCAAGCGTCTGATCGAACTGATGGGGGGCGATATCCAGGTGGAGTCCCAGCCGGGACGTGGCACAGCCTTCATGTTCAGCATCTGGCTGGGCATCCATCAGCAAGAATGCCTGCACGATCTGCCCTCCAGCCTGAAAGGCAAGCGCGTGCTGGTGGTAGATGACAATGCCTCGGCCCGCGATATCCTGTGCGAGCAATTACGCGCACTGAATTTTGCTGTCAGCACCTGCAGTTCAGGGCCGGATGCGCTGACCTGCCTGCAGCAGGCCAGTACCGATCACCCGTTTGACATGGTTTTCCTCGACTGGATGATGCCAGAGATGGATGGCATCGCAGCCGGCAGTGAAATCCGAGCCCGACATCCGGCGGTCCATATCGTCATGGTGACCGCCTTTGGCCGTAATGATGTCCGCGTCCAGGCTGAAGCCATTGGCATCGAAGCCTTCCTGGTCAAACCGGTCAGTCAGTCCTCACTGCTGAATGTCATGTTGCAGCTTGCCGGCATGGATGCACAGCCCCTCAACAAACGGGGTAAAAGCCTGGATAACAGCCTGCCCAGGCTGGATGAGATGCGTGTACTGCTGGTGGAGGACAACAAGATCAATCAGCAGATCACACAGGAATTGCTGGAGTGGGCTGGTGCCACGGTCACCGTGGCAGAAAATGGCCAGCAAGCCATCGACATCCTGCAGGAAGCCGGCCCATCCGGCTGCGATGTGGTGCTGATGGATGTGCAAATGCCGGTACTGGACGGCATCGAAGCCACCCGCATCCTGAAAGCCGACCCGCAGTTGTGCGCCCTGCCCGTGATTGCCCTGACTGCCGATGCCATGACCAAGGAAAGGGAGCGCTGCATGCATGCCGGCATGGTGGATCACATCCTCAAGCCAGTCGATCCCCATGTGATGTTTGAAACCATACTGCGCTGGGGGCACCCTGCCAGTTCGGCGCTCCCAGCTGCAGAAGCCCCGGCTGCGCAAAATAACAACATCAGCCTGGACCACGTTCCCGGCCTGGATCAGGCACTGGGTCTGGCGCATGTGGCCGGCAATCAGGTCCTGTACCTGCATTTGCTGCACCAGTTCATTGAAGAGGAAGCGCAAGCCGCAGACAAGCTGGCCGTAGCCCTGCAGCAGGGAGATCACGCCGTGGCCGAGCGCATCGTGCACAGCCTCAAGGGCATCGCTGGCAGCATTGGTCTGGCACCACTGCAATCCACCTGTATCGATCTGCAGGAAACCATACGGCAACAACAGGATACGGCCGCCCTGCTGGCCATGCTGAACCAGCAGCTGCATCAGGCCATCACGGCCTTGCAAGCCGCTTTGCCGGCCCCGCAGGACAATAGCAGCAGCATGGCCGAGGAACTGAGCCCGCTGCTGCAACCGCTCGCCACCTTGCTGGCTGGCAGCGATGGCGATGCCTTGAGCTATTTTCTGGCCATGAGCAGCGCCATCCAGTCGGTACTGCCCGCCGATGATTTCAGTCGTCTGGAACGGGCCATGCGCCAGTTCGACTTCCCGACGGCACAGCATATTGTCGATACCGCCCTGCCCCCGGCAGCGCGCAATACGGAAGAACCACAACCATGATGCTTAGCGCTGGCACTGACTCCCGGCAAACCGTGCTGATTGTCGATGACACACCGGAAAACCTCACATTGCTCTACGGGCTGCTGAAAGACCGTTACCGGGTTCTGGTAGCCAATAGCGGCGAGCGGGCATTGCAACTGGTGACGGCCGAGACACCGCCCGACCTGGTGTTGCTGGATGTGCTGATGCCGGGGATAGGCGGTATCGAAGTATGCCGCCAGATGCAGAACGACAAGCGCACGGCAGCCATTCCCGTCATTTTCCTCACCGCCATGGGACAGCGCGAGGCAGAACAGGCCGGCTTTGATGCCGGTGCCGTCGATTACATCATCAAACCCTTCTCGCCACCGGTGGTGCTGGCGCGGGTCAGGACCCATCTGAAACTGAAAGCGGCTACCGATTTCCTGCAAGACCAGGCTGCTTTCTTGCAGCGGGAAGTCGAAAAACGCACGCAGGAAGTCCAAGTCATTCAGGACGTCACCATCATGGCCATGGCCTCGCTGGCAGAAACGCGTGACCACGAAACCGGCAATCACATCCGGCGCACCCAGAACTATGTACGCATCCTGGCCATGCAGCTCAAATCCCATCCGCGCTTCCAGCACGTACTGGATGATGAAACCATCCAGTTGCTGTACAAATCCGCCCCCTTGCATGATATCGGCAAGGTTGGCATACCGGATTACATCCTGCTCAAGCCAGGTGCGCTGACCCTGGAAGAGTTCGAAATCATGAAGACGCATACCATCCTGGGACGGGACGCCATTGCCGCCGCCGAGAAGCTGCTGAATGCGCCCAGCAGCTTTTTGCGATTGGCCCGGGAAATTGCCAATTACCATCAGGAAAAGTGGGATGGCAGCGGCTATCCTGAAGGCTTGGCTGGCGATGCCATCCCGGTGTCGGCACGGCTGATGGCGATTGCCGATGTCTACGACGCGCTGATTTCCCGCCGTGTTTACAAACCACCCTTTCCCCATGCCACGGCGGTTGAGATGATCATCGCCGGCCGGGGCCAGCATTTCGACCCGGACATGGTGGATGCCTTCGCCCTGATTGCCGGGGATTTTCACCAGATCGCCCTGCAGTTTTCCGACAAGGCGACCGACGATAACGCCGTACAGGGCTGACCGCCCTGCATTTTGAGCAGCATGAGCAGGAGTTGAAATGTTGCCTTCCTACTTTATCAGCAACAATCCGTCTTCCCTATTCTTGCCCACGCAATACAATCCGTGGCTGGTGGTGCTGTCCTTGCTGGTGGCCATTTTTGCCTCTTGTCTGGCATTGCAGATGGCCGGATTTGCCCGTGAGGCCAGCGAATCGAAACTGCGAAAAATTGCATTGGGGACAGGCGCAGTGGCCATGGGCGGGGGTATCTGGGCCATGCATTTTGTCGGCATGCTGGCCTTCTCCATCTGCAGTTCGGTGCACTACGCCCTGATTCCGACCCTGCTTTCCATGCTGCCGGCCGTGGCAGCGGCCTGGTTTGCCTTGCGGATACTGGCACAAGCCAGCATCCGCCGGGGACAGCTCTGGTTAAGCGGCCTGCTGGTGGGAGGCGGCATCGGCACCATGCATTACAGCGGCATGGCCGCCATGCGCATGGAACCCCTGCTGCGTTACGACCCGGCATGGTTCGCCGCTTCCATCCTGGTAGCGGTATTGCTCAGCAGCCTGGCTTTGTGGATACGGTTTGGCCTGGATCGCAATCGCCTGCGCAAGCACTACGCCACCTTGCTGGCTGGTGGGGTGATGGGCATTGCCATTGCCGGCATGCACTATTTCGGCATGGCCGCAGCCCGTTTCATCGGCACACCACAAACCGCTGCCTTCCCCTCCTGGGATGACAATGCCGGTTTGGCTATTGGTATCGCCGTGCTGGTACTGATGTTGGGAAATATGGTCCTGGCCGGCAATGTCCTGTTGCGCTACCGCATGCTCTACCAGAAAGTGCTGGCCAACGAGCTGGAATTGCAGACCATTGTCAGCACCACCATTGATGGCATGATCAGCTTCGACACCACGGGGCTCATCCAGACCATCAATCCCGCAGCTGAGCGCCTGTTCGGCTGGACTGACGCGGAAGTAAAGGGTAGCCATATCCGGCAGCTGATTCCCACCCTGTACCGGCAGGATGCATCGCCCTCTTCGCAAGCGCCAGCATTCATCATCGGCAGTGAGCAGGAATTGGTCGGGCAACGCAGGGACGGCATGGCCTTTCCCATACGCCTTGCCATCGGCAAGGCAGACCTGCCCGAACACAGCCTGTATGTAGGCTTTGTCAGCGACATCAGTGAACGCTACCGCATGCAGCAGGAACTGGAAGCGCGGGAGCAGCAATTCCACGCGCTGATCGACAACATCCCTGGCGTCACCTTTCGTAGCGAGGCCGTGGAGCCATGGAACAAGCTGCTCATCAGCGAGGACATTCAGGAACTCAGCGGCTGGCCCAGCAAGATTTTCATGAGCGGCGGCATGCACATCATCAACATCATCCACCCGGAAGACCAGCAACGGGTACGTGATGTCATCCAGGAGGCGCTGGCCCAGCACCATCCCTATGCCGTGGAATACCGGATCCGCTGCATGGATGGCACCGAGCGCTGGGTCTCCGAAAGTGCCCGCGGCGTGTTCAACAAGGAAAACCAGCCGGTTTTCATTGACGGCGTGATCCTGGATATTTCGCAACGCAAGATCATGGAACTGGCCATGCAGGAAGCCAAGGAA
>JAFANL010000108.1 GCA_019232735.1 Aquitalea sp.
GGCAGCCCGTTTTCATTGCCTCCGGCATGCTGCACATGCACATCAAAACCCGCGTCAACATTGGCGTTGACAGCACATCACAGCTTATCTACAGTGCCAGCCAGCCGTACTGGATGGCGCAGGAGAGATCACCCGCGCGGTGACGCCGAAGGGGTATCGCCCCAGAAACTCTCAGGCAAAAGAACTGCACCATCGTCTGGCTCTCTGGAGAGAAGGCCCGGCCCTGTGCCGCGCGGCCTCGCCGAAGGAAAGGCAGCCCTGGCTGCCGCAATCTCTCAGGCAAAAGGACAGAGGGGGCAGAGACTGAGTCATGTCAGCATGCGTCTGCCTGCCAGGTTTAACCGCGCCCGACGGCACCGTCCGTCCACCCCGGCCCTGTCCCGACAACGCAGCCATCACGACCAGACCCGCGCCCGTTCGCCAACCCTTGCCCAATATATCCAGCAGGACGCTTTGCGACGCCTGACGGGCGAAAGCAGAACAGTCTGCCAAGCCAAAGCGTGACACGCTGCGCACTACACTTACATGAAGGGCCGGTGCCGGAGCGCACCAGTCCACACCCGCAACACCGGCAGCCCGCACCGCGGACTGCCAGCATCAGACAAGAGAACATCATGGCAATCAGCGTTTTTGACCTGTTCAAGATTGGCATCGGCCCGTCCAGCTCCCACACAGTCGGCCCGATGCGCGCCGCGCGCCAGTTTGTCGCCCGGCTGGAAAAAGACGGCCTACTGGAATCAACCCACCGCGTGCGCAGCGAGATGTATGGCTCGCTGGGGGCCACCGGCAAGGGGCACGGCTCGGATACCGCCGTGCTGCTGGGCCTGATCGGCGAACTGCCGGACATGGTGGATACCGATGCCGTACCGGCCATGCTGGCCACCATTCGCAGCGACAGGCAACTCAAGCTGCTGGGCGTGCACGACATCGCCTTCAACGAGGCGGACGACCTGATCCTGCACAAGCGCAAGACCCTGCCCTACCACCCCAACGGCATGATCTTCGAAGCCTACGACGCGGCCGGCAACAGCCTGTCCAAGCGCGCCTACTACTCGGTGGGCGGTGGCTTCGTGGTGGACGAAGCCGCCATCGAGGCCGGCTTTGTGCCGCCCGGCGTCACCGAACTCAAGCACCAGTTCAACAGCGCGGCCGAACTGCTGGCCTTGTGCAAGGAGCAGGGCAAGAGCATCAGCCAGATCATGCTGGAAAACGAACTCTCCTGGCGCAGCGAAGAAGAAGTCCGCCGCGACCTGCTCACCATCTGGGGCGTGATGCAGGACTGCGTCAAACGTGGCTGCCAGCGCGAAGGCACCCTGCCCGGTGGCATGAAGGTAAAACGCCGCGCCGCCGACATGTACCAGAAACTGCTGGCCGCCCCGGAAGCCGCCCTGCGCGACCCACTCACCGTGATGGACTGGGTCAATCTGTACGCGCTGGCGGTGAATGAAGAAAACGCCGCCGGCGGCCGCGTGGTGACGGCCCCCACCAATGGCGCGGCCGGCATCATCCCCGCCGTCATGCATTACTACGCCCGCTTTGTACCGGGTGCCAATGAAGACGGCATCGTGCGTTACCTGCTGACCGCCGGTGCCATCGGCATCCTGTTCAAGCTGAATGCATCGATTTCCGGTGCCGAAGTCGGCTGCCAGGGCGAAGTGGGTTCGGCCTGCTCCATGGCAGCTGGTGCGCTGGCCGAGGTGATGGGCGGTACGCCGGAGCAAGTGGAAAATGCGGCCGAAATCGGCATGGAGCACAATCTGGGTCTCACCTGCGACCCGGTAGGCGGCCTGGTCCAAGTGCCCTGCATCGAACGCAATGCCATGGCCTCCATCAAGGCCATCAACGCTGCCCGCATGGCACTGCGCGGCGATGGTCAGCATTGTGTATCGCTGGACCGCGTGATCAAGACCATGCGCGACACCGGCCGTGATATGAGCACCAAGTACAAGGAAACCGCCCGTGGCGGCCTGGCCATCAATGTGATTGAAGTGCCGGTCAACGTGGTGGAATGCTAATACCGGCCCTCACCGCCCTGCAGTAGAAAACAAAACGCCGTGGCATTGTGTCCACGGCGTTTTTCTTGATCCACGGCGGGATGGTTTATACCGGCAACGGCTCCAGCTTGCGCAACTTCAGCGCAATCAACAGCAGCATCAGCAAACCCAGGCCTATCATGGCAGCCACGCCATTCCACTTGCCCATTCCCCACAGCAAGCCGGAGAAGGAACCCACTACGCTGGAACCCAGATAATAGGCCGTCAGATAAAAAGCCGAGGCCAAGGCCTTGCCACGCAGTGCGCGGCGGCCTATCCAACTGCTGGCCACCGAGTGGCCACCAAAGAAGCCGAAGGTGAACAGTGCGATGCCCGGCACCATCAGCCACAGCGAATCACTCAAGGTACTGGCCAGCCCGGCGCTCATCAGCAACACCATCAGCCACAGCATATTGCGCCGGCCAAAGCGGTCGGCCATGCGGCCCACCCAGGCCGAGGCCCAGATGCCCACCATA
>JAFANL010000154.1 GCA_019232735.1 Aquitalea sp.
CCGGTGAGGGCGACGGTGACGGTGTGAGGTGCTTGCATCAGCATTTCCGTTGGCGGAATGGCTGACCCAGTCCGCTGTGCTGGGCCAGAAGTTACATCAGGATTCGCGGAACAACTGGCGATGGCGAATCAGTACTTGCTCGGGTGCGAAAGCCCGGGCCAATTGCTCGGCAATGTAAACCGAGCGGTGCTGACCACCTGTGCAGCCAATGGCGACAGTGAGATAGCTGCGGTTCTCGCGGCTGAATTCCGGCAGCCATCTGGCCAGTAGGTGGCGGATGTCCTCTATCATGTCGGCAACCAGCGTTTGCTGCAGGAAGAAGTCGATGATGGGCTGGTCGCGACCGGTAAACGGACGCAGGGCCGGATCGTAATAGGGATTGGGCAGACAGCGTACATCGAAGACATAATCTGCATCCAGCGGCACCCCATGCTTGAAGCCGAAGGATTCGAAAATGATGGTCAGCCGGCTGCTGTCGGCTTCGACCAGCTCCTTGATCCAACTCTTTAATGCGTTGGCAGACAGTTCGCTGGTATCGATGCGGATGCCCAATTCCTGGATGTTGACCAGCAGCTCCTGTTCCAGCCGGATGCACTCTTCCACGGTCGAGCCGCTGCCGGACAACGGATGGCGCCGGCGGGTTTCGGAAAAGCGTTTGACCAGCGTTTCGGTTTTGGCTTCCAGAAACAACAGGCGGACATCCACGCCCTGTTGGCGCAATTTGTCCACCTCTTGGGGCAGGGCACCCAGCGAGGGGCTGGAACGGGTGTCCACGCTGATGGCAATCTGTTCATAGCCATAATCGGCATACAGCGACATGGCCTCGTGCAGCATGGTGGCAGGCAGATTGTCCACGCAGTAAAAACCGGAGTCCTCCAGTGCGCGTAGCGCGATGGATTTGCCGGAGCCAGACAGACCGCTAATCAATATCAGGCGCATTTTCCTGATCTCTGAGGAAGTTGGTGTGTCGTTCGATGAATTCACGGGTACTGTCGATGCCGCGCAGCTGCAAGATGTAATTGCGTACCGCCGCCTCGACCAGCACGGCCAAGTTGCGGCCGGCCGCCACGGGCAAGACCACCTTGCGTACCGTCACGCCCAGAATGTCCTGGGTTTCCGACTGGATGTTCAGGCGATCCAGTGCCTGCATCGCCTGATCGTTGGCTTTGACCAGGTGGATAATCAGTTTTAGCACTTTTTTCGGTCGAACTGCGGTTTCTCCGAAAATAGTGCGGATATTCAGAATGCCCAGGCCACGGACTTCCAGGAAATCGCGCAACAGCGGCGGGCAACGGCCTTCTAGTGTTTCCGGGCCGATGCGGTACAGTTCGACGGCATCGTCAGCCACCATGCCGTGGCCACGTGAAATCAGTTCCAGCGCCAGTTCGCTCTTGCCCATGGCCGAGTCGCCCATGATCAGCACACCGATTTCCAGTACGTCCAGAAATACGCCGTGCAGCACGGTGGAGACGGCCAGTGCCCGGGCCAGATAGATGCGCAACACATCCATCAGATAGGGGCTTTCCAGCGGCGTGCTCATCAGTGGCACATTGTGGGTATGGCAATAGTCACGCAGCAGCTTGGGCACTTGCTGGCCATTGGCCACCATCACCACCGACATGGTCTTGTGGAATAGCTGGTCCAGTGCCGTCTTGGCCGCCGACTGCTCCAGCCGGTTCAGGTAATCGACCTCGGCCAGACCCAATACCTGTACCCGATTGGGGTGAATGAAGTTCAGGTGGCCCACCAGCGCCAGCGTGGGGCGCTGCTCGTCATTGCCAATGGGGCTGTCGGCACCACCGGTACCGGCCACCCAGGTCAGATTGAGTTTTTGCTGGTTGTCCTGATACAGCCGGCGCACGGTAATGCTAGGCATTGTGGGTATTCCATCCTGTGAGCAGCTGGTAGAGTTCGGCGCGGGTCGGGGCGCTCAGCAATTGTTCCCGCAGCTGCTTGCTGGAGAACAGCTGGGCCAGCTCGGAGAGCACCTGCAGATGCAGATCGGTTGCCTGCTCCGGTACCAGCAGCACGAACAGGCTTTGTACCGGTTTACCGTCAGGGGCATCAAATGGAATGGGGTTTTTCAGCCGGATGAAAACGCCAGCGGCTTCCTTCAGGCCACGTGCGCGGCCATGTGGAATGGCCACACCCTGACCCAGGCCGGTCGAGCCCAGTTTTTCCCGGGCAAACAGGCAGTCGAAGATCTCACTGCGTGCAATGCCATGGGTGTTTTCAATCAGCAGACCAACCTGCTCGAAGACACGTTTCTTGCTGGAGACATCCAGGTCCGGGAGGATGTGATCCTGTGTCAGGATTTTGCCAATCAGGCTCATAGGTATGATGTATGCACGCGGCTACAAAAACTGGCCAATTCTACGTTGCCTTCATCAAAATGAAAAAGGCTCCGTGCAAATAAAAACGGGAACCCGCTGGGTTCCCGCATCGTCGGTCAGGTGATTACAAGCTGGCTTCCGGTTGTGCTTGCGCAGTGACGCGGTGTTCGCTCTGTTTTTCCTTGTGTTTCAGTACCTGGCGATCCAGCTTGTCGATCAGGGCATCAATCGCTGCGTACATGTCGGAGTCGGTGGCTTCTACGTGGATGTCCTTGCCGGAGAGGTGTACATTCACTTCCGCCTTCTGGACTAGCTTGTCTACCGACAGGGTGACGGCAACGTCGATCACGTTGTCTACATGGCGGATGACGCGTTCCAGCTTGCTTTCCAGAAATTCGCGGAGGGCCGGGGTTACTTCGAGGTGGAGACCGGTTACTTTGAGGTTCATACCCTAACTCCTTCTTGTGTTTACTGCCCGGTCGGGTCGGCCGGGCGAGCGGATATTCTTCAAGGCCCTAGAGTGCCTTGCGCAGGTTGACCGGCGGGATCTGCATAGCTTCACGATACTTCGCAACGGTGCGTCTTGCAACCTGTATGCCTTGTTTGCCCAGTTCATCGGCAATTGCACTGTCGGAAAGTGGCTTGGCCTGGTTTTCGCCATCGATCATGCGGCGGATATGGGCCTTGATGGCGGTAGCGGAACATTCGCCGCCGCTATCGGTTTCCAGGGCGCTGCCAAAGAAATATTTCAGCTCGAACAAGCCACGTGGGCAGAGCAGGTATTTCTGGGTGGTCACCCGGGAAACGGTGGATTCATGCAGGCCCAGTTCGTCCGCGATGTCGCGCAGGATGAGCGGGCGCATGGCCACTTCACCATGTTCAAAGAACGCTTGTTGCCTTTCGACTATAGCTTCCGACACTTTCAGGATAGTGTCAAATCGTTGCTGGATGTTCTTTACCAGCCATTTTGCTTCCTGTAGCCGACCGGTAAGTTCACCGGCGCCATTGCGGTTTTCCGACAACATCTGGGCGTAGAGCTGGTTGACGCGCAAACGGGGAACCGCACCGTTGTTCAGCTCGGCAACCCAGCGTCCACGGCGCTTGCGCACCGTCACATCCGGGATGACATAGTGCACATCTTCGCCACCGAAACCGGCTGCCGGGTGAGGGGTCAGCCGCGAGATGAGTTGCTGGGCCTGGCGGATGGCTTCGTCGTCGACACCCAGCAGTCGCTTGAGCCGGGTATAGTCGCGATTGCCCAGCAACGTAAGGTGATCTGCCACGATCTGGCGTGCCAGTGCGTAGCCGTTTTCCTGTGGGGAGAGGCGGTCCAGTTGCAGGCATAAAGATTCAGCCAGCGAGCGCGCGGCAATGCCGGCCGGATCGAATTGCTGCAGCAGGCGCAGGCCAACCATCAGCTCATCGCTTTCCAGCTCCAGTTCCAGCGGCAGGTGGCTGGCCAGCTCGTCCAGATCAACACTGAGAAAACCGTTGTCGTCCAGTTCCTCGATCAGCAGTTGCACGATGGCCTGATCCCGTGTCGGCAAGGTCAGTTCGCCCAGTTGCGCCAGCAGGTGTTCGCGCAGGCTGACCGGGCAGGGGACGTTGAGCATGGGGTCGAACTCGTCGTCACCATCGTTGCGGCGGCTGCCGCTGCCCCAGTCACTGAGCTCGCCACTGCTGTCGTCGCGCTGGCTACTGTCGTTGTCGTGGCTGTCTTGTGCCGCGCTATTGTCTTCGCCACTGGCGGGCGTTTCGCTGGCCGGGCTGTCCTGCGGTGGGAGATCATCGCCACGCTCCAGCATGGGGTTGTCCAGCAGGAAGCGCTCGACCTCGGTTTGCAGGTCCAGCGTGGACAGCTGCAACAGTTTGATGGACTGTTGCAGTTGCGGGGTCAGGGTAAGCTGCTGGGATACCCGAAGCTGTAGGGACTGTTTCATGGCTTACAGATGGAAGTGCTCGCCAAGGTAAACCTGGCGTACTTTCTCGTTATTGACCAGCTCTTCCGGTACGCCGGATGCCAGCACCGAGCCATCGCTGATGATGTAGGCTCGATCACAGATACGCAGGGTTTCGCGCACGTTATGGTCGGTAATCAGTACGCCAATGCCACGCTGTTGCAGGAAACTGATGATTTTCTGAATGTCGATGACGGCAATCGGGTCGACACCGGCAAAGGGTTCATCCAGCAGGATGAAGCGTGGCCGGGTCGCCAGTACCCGGGCGATTTCCACGCGGCGTCTTTCCCCGCCAGACAGGGCCAGGGCATTGCTTTCCCGCAGGTGGGCGATATTGAGGTCGTCCAGCAGCAGGCTTAATTCCTTTTCCAGCTTGCTGCCCTTGTAGCCCGCGATTTCCAGCACGGCGGTAATGTTCTCCTCCACCGTCATCTTGCGGAAAATCGAAGCTTCCTGCGGCAGGTAGCCCAGGCCGAGGCGAGCACGCTGATGGATGGGCAATTGAGTGATGCTGCTGCCATCCAGCGTGATTTCACCTTCATCGGCGCCGATCAGGCCGACAATCATGTAAAAGCTGGTGGTCTTGCCGGCACCGTTGGGACCGAGCAGGCCAACGACTTCACCGCTCTGGATCTGCAGCGCGACATCCTTCACCACGGTGCGTTTCTTGAAGCGCTTTTTCAGGCGCTCGACTTTCAGGACACTGGGTGCGCTCATGGTGTTTTACCGTCAGGCTTCTTGCTGGCAGGACTGCTGCTATCCCTGGGCTTGGGCTGGATGATGGCGGTGACACGCCCCCCGTTGCTGGCGCCGCTGCTGACTTCGTACAGCTCGGTTTCGGTGTTATAGGTAATGACGTTGCCAATGACCAGATCATTGCCTCGTTTGACCCGGGCATTGCCGGTGAGAACGGCAATATGGCTGACCGTGTTGTAGTCCAGCTGATTGGATTGGCCTTCTACCCATTCATTCTTGCCATCCATCTTCTGGCGGAAGGTCACCAGCCGGCCAGTAGCCTGCATGGTCTGGTTGCCTTGCTTGTCCTGGGTGACGGTGGCACGGTCTGCATTCAGCTTCAGCGTGCCCTGTACGATGACGACATTGCCTTCCCAGAAAGTAATGCCTTTGAGCTGATCCAGATTGCCGCGATCGGCGCTAATTTCAATCGGTTTGTCGCGGTCGGCTTTTTCGGCATGCACCGCCGGCGCGGCGCAGAGGGATAGCGCCAGCAGAGCCAGCCGGGCATGGTGGCGGCAGTTATTTTTCATAAGTGACCTTTGCATTCGACAGCAGCTGCAACTGGCCAGCCTGCTGCTCGTAAATGAAGCCGACAGCGCTGCCGCTGGACTTGCCATGATAGAAGTGGGTCAGCGTGTCGGAACGTGCGATGTGGTGCACGGTATCGATAGACATATTGCTGCCGACCACCCGGGTTTCCGGTTGTGCGGCGGTGGCAGGCTGGATCAGCGTGACGTTCTTGTCGAACAGGGCCTGCTTGGTCTTGTTGTTGAAGCGGCCACTATCCCCGATGGCATGATAGGACAGCACGCCTGCCTTGTAGCTTTGCAGGTCGGGGGTTTCGAAATAGGATTCGGTGCGGTCAGGATACTGCCACATGCGACTGGCTTGCATCTTTTCCTGCAGCAGGCCTTGCGGGTCAAAGCGGGTGGCGGTGATGCCATCTGCCACCACTTCGGGCTTGTTGGGGTCCAGTTCGTGCTTGCTGGGTTGCCAGCGCGACACGCTATCCAGCCAGACGGTCAGCAGGGCGGTGACCAGGATGAGCAGGATGGGAAACAGGCGGTGCGAACGGATCATGCCAGATACCGTGCCAGAATGGCATCAAAGCTGCCTTGCGCCTGCATGATAAGTTCGGCCAGTTCGCGCACGGCGCCCTGGCCACCGGGGAAGCCGGTAACGTAATGGGCATGCTGGCGCACCAGGGTGGGGGCCGCGGGCACCGCCACGGCCAGACCGACGCGGCGCAACACCGGCAGGTCGATCAGGTCGTCGCCGATGAAGGCGCATTCTTCCAGGGTGACGGCGGCTTGTTCCAGCAGTTGTGCCAGCGCTTCCTGTTTGTTGTGGATGCCGCCGAAGTAGAAATCGATTCCCAGTGCGCGGGCGCGATGCTCGACGCAGCGGTCGGCACGGCCGGAGATGATGGCCAGCCTTACGCCGGTGGACTGCAACAGCTTGAGGCCGAGGCCGTCCTGCACATAGAAGGACTTGCTTTCCTCGCCCTGGGCGTTGTAATAGATGCGGCCGTCGGTGAGGACGCCGTCCACGTCCATGATCAGCAGTTTGATCTTGCGGGCTTGTTCGGTGATGGCTTGCATGGATTTCCTTGTGGGTGGGCCGCCGTTTGGCTAGACCACACCGGCCTTGAGCAGGTCGTGCATATGGATGGCACCGGCCAGCTTGCCATCGGCATCCACCACCAGCAGGCTGGTGATGCGACGCTGTTCCATCAGATGTACGGCCTCGGTGGCCAGTTTGCTGTACAGGATGGTTTGCGGTGCCGGGCTCATGACCTGATCAATATTGAGGTCGTAGATATTGCCGGAGTGTTCCAGCGTGCGGCGCAAGTCGCCGTCGGTATAAATACCCTGGATGTGGTCATCCGCCGTGGCAATGGCCACCATGCCCAGTCGCTTGTGCGACATTTCCAGCAGTGCATCTTTCAAGGTGCTGCCTGGCAGTATGCGTGGCAGTTCTTCCCCGCTGTGCATCAGGTCCTTGACGTGTACCAGCAGGCGGCGACCAAGGCTGCCTCCCGGATGGGACAGGGCGAAGTCTTCCGGGCCGAACTGGCGGGCATCCAGCAGGGTGACGGCGAGGGCATCGCCCAGTGCCATCTGCACGGTGGTGCTGGTTGTCGGCGCCAGGCCCAGCGGGCAGGCTTCTTTGTCGACCTGGGTGTCCAGCAGGATATCGGCTTCTCGTCCCAGTGCGGAGGCCGGGTTGCCGGTCATGGCAATCAGCACCAGTCCCTTGCGCTTGAGCGCCGGCAGCAGGGCAACTACTTCACCGGACTCGCCGGAATTGGACAGGGCGATGACCACGTCTTGTGAAGTAATCATGCCCAGATCGCCATGCGCGGCTTCGGCCGGGTGGACAAAAAAGGCCGGGCTGCCCGTGCTGGCCAGCGTGGCGGCAATCTTGCGGCCCACATGGCCGGACTTGCCCATGCCGGTCACCACGATGCGACCGCTACAGGCCAGAATGGCATCGACTGCGCGCAGAAAGTCACCGTTCAGGCGGCGTGACAGAACCAGAATTGCGTCCGCCTCGGTATGCAGCACTTCGCGTGCCAGATCGAGCCGGGACGATGCTTGAGCTTTTTCCATGGTGAAAGTATATCAAAGGTTATAATTGCTGGAGCCACAAGCTGGTGCATCTTTTGCTTGTCGACCATTTTTACCGGCTTCTGCGCGACAGGATTTTACAAGTGCCAGTGGCTGTTTTAAGGTATCTGGCTGTTTTTTTGCTTTTTTCAATGCCGTAATCATCATTTGCGGGTGTGGTCGGCCTGCTCGTTTTCTTCCACTCAAGTTTCAGCGGAGATTGTCGCGTTCATGCATTCGCTTGCCCCCATTGTGCTGGTTTTGCTGGCGGCCGTATTGTCCGTGACACTCTGCCGCAGCCTGCGCGTACCGCCGATGCTGGGCTATCTGGTGGTGGGTTTCCTGGCAGGGCCTGGTGTGGCCAGTCTGATTCCCGAAGGGGAGGAGACCCAGTTTCTGGGTGAAATCGGCATCGTGTTCATGATGTTCTCCATCGGGCTGGAGTTCTCGCTGCCCAAGTTGCGTGCCATGCGGCATCTGGTGTTTGGCCTGGGGCTGGCGCAGGTGCTGGCAACCTTGCTGCTGATCGCGCTGGTGATGGGCTGGCTGTCGGGATCGGCCTTGTCCGGATTTGCCATCGGCGGGGCACTGGCCATGTCGTCCACTGCCATCGTCAGCAAATTGCTGACCGAGCGGCTGGAGCTGAACCAGCAGCATGGTCAGCTGGCCATCGGGGTGTTGCTGTTCCAGGACATTGCCGTGGTGCCCTTGCTGATTCTGTTGCCGGCCTTTGCCGGTGGCAGTGAGACCTTGTGGATGGATCTGGGCCTGGCTGCGATCAAGGTGGTGGTGGTGATGGCGTTGTTGCTGTTCTTCGGTCAGCGCCTGGTGCGTCCCTGGTTTCATCTGGTGGCACGTCAGCGTTCCGGCGAGCTGTTCATGATCAATGTGCTGCTGATCACCTTGGGCGTGGCCTGGCTGACGGAACTGTCCGGCCTGTCACTGGCCCTGGGGGCCTTTGTGGCCGGCATGCTGATTTCCGAGACGGAGTACCGCTATCAAGTGGAAGAGGACATCAAGCCTTTCCGCGATATTTTGTTGGGATTCTTCTTTGTCACCGTGGGCATGCGACTGCAGCTATCGGTGCTGTTCGACCGCTTTGGCGAAGTGGCGCTGATGTTGGGCCTGCTGCTGCTGGCCAAGCTGGGCATCGTGTTTGTGCTGGGGCGTTTGCTGGGTCATCAACCCAACCATTCCATGCGTGCCGGTCTGGCGCTGGCCCAGGGGGGCGAATTCGGTTTTGTCCTGCTGGCCCTGTCCGGCAATCTGGGTTTGATCGCCGAGAGTACCGAACAAGCGGCCATTGCCGCCATTTTGCTGTCCATGCTGGTGGCGCCATTCATGATCATGCATGCCGAGGCCATTACCCGCCGCCTGGTGAAGCAGGACTGGATGATGCAGGCCTTCAGTCTGCACCACATGCTGGTGGAGAGCATGGGCAAGTCCGATCATGTGCTGATCTGTGGCTACGGCCGTAGCGGTCAGGCGCTGGCGCGGCTGCTGGAAACCGAAAGTATTCCCTTCTTTGCGTTGGACATGGACCCGGAGCGGGTGCGCGAAGCTGGCGAGGCCGGCGACCCGGTGGTGTTTGGTGATGCCGGCAA
This sequence comes from Aquitalea sp., assembly GCA_019232735.1. Lineage (GTDB taxonomy): Bacteria > Pseudomonadota > Gammaproteobacteria > Burkholderiales > Chromobacteriaceae > Aquitalea. The sequence continues at coordinate 9,243 of JAFANL010000154.1, forward strand.
GAAGGAAGTGCTGCTGGCCGGTGGCCTGATGCGGGCCAAAGTGGTGGTGGTGACCTTTGCCGATACCCATGCCGCGCTGCGCATCCTGCACACGGTGCAGTCCGCCCGGCCGGATCTGCCGGTGATCGTGCGTACCGTGGACGACAGTGATATCGATCTGCTGCGCAAGGCCGGCGCCGATGAGGTGGTGGCCGAGGTGATGGAGGGCAGCCTGATGCTGGCCTCGCAGGCGCTGATGGTCTTGGGCGTACCGCTCAACCGGGTGCTGCGCCGTATCCGTTCGGTGCGGGAGGAACGTTACAATCTGTTCCGCGGTTTCTTCCGTGGGACCAGCGATGATGCTGAAGGGATGGATGA
>JAFANL010000044.1 GCA_019232735.1 Aquitalea sp.
GCACCAGCTCCCCGATATTGGACAGCAGACCGCAGGTATAACCCAGTTGCGCGTCCAGCTTGGCCAGTTTGGCCAGGCGCTTGGCGGTATTGGCCATGGAGAAGCTGCGTTGCCAGAAGCTTTTCATATCGAAGCCGGGAATGCCGATAGTGGCACCGGTGATGCCCGAGGCAATCACAAGGATGCGCAGATTGTCGAAACCCAGCAGGATGACAGCATCGTCCAGCGAACCCACGCGACGGCTGCCGCCAAAGCGGGCGGTATTGGCCAGCCGTAGTACGCGGGCAGTCAGCACCTGGTCGTGTCCCACCTTGTCGCTGATTTCATCGATATTGATATTCGTGTTGTGAAAGCTTTCAATCAGCTCCTGTACCACCTTGGGCACCATGGGCAGCCGACCCGATGCCTGCTCGAAAATATCCGCCACTCGCATGTCTGGTCCCCTTTGTCATTGTCCCGCTTATTGAGCTTAGGTGAAGTGAAGCAGAAAAAAAGGTCAAAAACACCGCCCCCGCACCAGGTGTCAGGCTACCGGGTGGCCTTGCGCGGCTTCCAGCAGGGCAAACCAGTGCTGGCGGTCCAGTTGTAGCCGGCAGGCCATGGCGGCTTCATCCAGTGCGGATTGGCGGCGCGAGCCGATAATGGGGAGTGGCCGCGCTGGATGGCGCAGCAGCCAGGCCAGGGCCAGTGTGGCCGGGCTGATGGCCAGCTCGCTGGCAATACGCAGCAGGGTGGCATGCAGCAGAGGTGCTGCTTCGGCCTGCAACAGGCGCCCACCGGCCAGTGGCGACCACACCATGGGCCGGATGCCGGCCTGCAGGCACTGGTCGAAACTGCCATCGAACAGCGGTGCGGTATGCAGTAACGAAGCCTCCAGTTGATTGGTCACCAGCGGTGTGCGGGACGCCAGCAGGGCAAACTGGCTGGGGCTGAAGTTGGACACGCCAAAATGCCGCACCTTGCCGCTGGCCTTCAGACTGGCAAAGGTGTCGGCCACTTCGTCCGGGTCCAGTAGCGGGTCAGGCCGGTGGATCAGCAGCAGATCCAGATAATCCGTACCCAGGTTTTGCAATGAGGCATCCACCGAGGCCAGGATGTGCGCACGGCTGCTGTCGTAATGCTTCACCTGCCAGCCACGGTTGGCGTCAGACGGCTTGATGCCGCACTTGCTCACCAGCTGGATGTGCTCGCGCTGGCCGGGATTGGCCTTCAGCCACTGGCCAAACAGCGCCTCGCAGCGAAAGCCGCCGTACAGGTCGGCATGGTCGAAGGTGGTGATGCCCAAGCTGAGGGCGTGCTCCACCCAGGCGGCCAGCTCGCTGGCGGAAAAGCCCCAGTCGTGCAGCCGCCACAGGCCGGCGGCCACCGGAGAAAAAACTGGCCCCTCGGGGGCCAGTTGTGTTGCGTGCAAAGAACTCATCAGGCAATCCGTTGTTCTGTTGTCGGGTCGAACAGCACGGCCTTGGATACATCGAACACCAGTTCCATGCTGTGGCCCGGCAGTTTGGCTTCTGTCGGGTGGGTACGGCAGCATACCTTGGTGTTGTTGAGCGAGACAAACACCAGGGTGTCCGGCCCGGTGGGTTCGATCACGTCGATGTGGCAGGCCATCACCGGCAGGCCTTCGCGGTAGGCGGTGCGGGCGTCGGTGATCTGCTCCGGGCGGATGCCGAAGATGACCTCGCGGCCCAGCCACGGCTGCATTTTTTCCTGCGCATGCGGCAAGGGCAGGATGACGCAACCCTGGTCGTCGCAAATCTTCACCCCCAGCACACCGGCGGATTCCACTACCTGCGCCGGGATGAAGTTCATCGATGGCGAACCGATGAAGCTGGCGACAAACAGATTGGCCGGGTTGTCGTAGATGTCCTGTGGGCTGCCAAATTGCTGCACGATGCCGTCCTTCATCACCGCAATGCGGTCGCCCAGCGTCATGGCCTCGATCTGGTCGTGGGTGACGTAGACGATGGTGGATTTCAGCCGCTGGTGCATCAGCTTGATTTCAGTGCGCATTTCCACCCGCAGCTTGGCGTCCAGGTTGGACAGCGGCTCGTCAAACAGGAAGATAGACGGGCTGCGCGCCAGGGCACGGCCCATGGCCACGCGCTGACGCTGGCCGCCGGACAACTGCGAGGGCTTGCGGTCCAAGAGGTGGGTCATCTGCAACATCTGCGCCACGCGTTCGACGGTAGCGTCGATTTCGGCCTGCGGCATCTTGCGGATTTCCAGGCCAAAGCTGATGTTCTTGCGCACGCTCATCGACGGGTAGAGCGCATAGCTCTGGAACACCATGGCGATGTCGCGGTCCTTGGGCGACAAATCATTCACCCGTTTGCTGCCGATTTCGATATCGCCGCTGGAAATATCATCCAGCCCGGCAATCATGTTCAGCAGCGTGGATTTACCGCAGCCGGAGGGGCCTACCAGAATCAGGAACTGGCCGTCTTCGATGGCGATGTCGATGCCCTTGAGCACGTCGGTGCCGTTGGCGTAAGTCTTGCACACATTATTGATGGAGAGAGCAGCCATCGTTCAACCTTTCACAGCACCGGCTGTCAGGCCACGCACGAAGTAGCGGCCGGCAACCATGTAAACGAACAGGGTGGGCAGGGCGGCAATGATGGCCGCTGCCATGTCCACGTTGTATTCCTTCACCCCGGTAGAGGTGTTCACCAGATTGTTCAGCGCCACGGTGATGGGCTGCGATTCGCCGGCGGCAAACACCACGCCGAACAGGAAGTCGTTCCAGATCTGGGTGAACTGCCAGATCACGCACACCATGAAGATGGGGCCGGAAATGGGCAGCAGGATGCGGAAAAAGATGGTCCAGAAACCGGCACCGTCAATACGGGCGGCTTTCACCAGCTCGTCCGGGATGGTGACGAAGAAGTTGCGGAAGAACAGCGTGGTAAAGGCCAGGCCGTAAATCACGTGCACCAGGATCAGCCCGCTGGTTGTATTGGCAATGCCCAGTTCGCCCAACAGGCGCGCCATCGGCAGTAGTACTACCTGAAAGGGAATGAAGCAGCCCACCAGCAGCAGGGTGAACAGCACGTCCGAGCCACGGAAGCGCCACATCGACACCACATAGCCGTTGACCGCGCCAATCAGTGTGGAAATCAGCACTGACGGCACCGCCATCTTCACCGAGTTCCAGAAAAAGCCCTTCATGCCGCCACATTCCACGCCGGTGCAGGCGCTGGACCAAGCCTTGCTCCAGGCATCAAAGGTGATGGATTGCGGCAGGGCGATCAGGTTGCCGCCACGGATGTCGTCCAGGGTTTTTACCGAAGTGGACAGCATCACGTACAAGGGCAGCAGGTAGTAAATGGCCATCAGCACCAGTGCGGCATACAGCACGATGCGGCCGGGAGTGAGGTGTTTAGCCACGTTTGGCGCTCCTTGTTTCCATATACATCAGCGGCACCAGCACGGCGACGATGGTCATCAGCATCATCATGGCCGACGCAGCCCCCAGGCCCAGCTGGCCACGGGTAAAGGCAAACTGGTACATGAAGATGGCCGGTACATCGGATGCGGTGCCAGGGCCGCCGCCAGTCAGCGCCATCACCAGGTCGAAGCTCTTGATGGCAATGTGCGACAGGATCAGCAGCACGCTGAAAAACACCGGGCGCAGGCTGGGGATGATGATGCGCCAGTAGATCACCGGCAGGCTGGCCCCATCCACCTGGGCGGCCTTGATGATGGAGTCGTCGATGCCGCGCAGACCGGCCAGAAACAAGGCCATCACAAAGCCGGACGACTGCCACACCCCGGCAATCACCACGGTGTAAATGGCCTTGTCCGGGTCCACCAGCCAGTCGAAGGTGAAGTCGGGAAAGCCCCAGTCATTGATGACCTTCTGCAGGCCCATGTCCGGGTTGAGCATCCATTTCCAGGCGGTGCCGGTGACGATGAAGGACAGCGCCATCGGGTACAGGTAAATGGTGCGCAGTGTGCCTTCGGCACGGATTTTCTGATCCAGCAGCACGGCCAGGAACAGGCCGACCGCCAGCGTGCAGCCGATGAACAGGCCACCGAAAATGCCCAGATTGGCCACCGCAGTCCACCAGCGGTCATTCTCGAACAGCGCCTGATACTGGATCAGGCCGGCCAGGTCCATTTGCGGCAGCAGTCGTGATTCGGTCAGCG
>JAFANL010000061.1 GCA_019232735.1 Aquitalea sp.
CGAATACGTCATCCTGGACAAGAAGCGCTTCCTGCCCACCGATACCGGCGACATCGTCAACAAGTTCCTGACTGAACATTTCAGCCAGTACGTGGACTACAACTTCACCGCCAAGCTGGAAAACCAGCTGGATGACATCGCCAGCGGCCAGCGTGAGTGGGTGCCGGTAATGGACAGCTTCTGGAAGGGCTTCTCCAAGCAGATTGCCGAGAAGGAAAGTATTTCCCGCGCCGAAGTCACCACCGAAAGCCTGGACGAAGCCTGCCCCAAGTGCAGCAAGCCGCTGTCGATCAAGTTTGGCAAGCGTGGCCGCTTCATTGCCTGCACCGGCTACCCGGATTGCGACTACACCCGCAATATGGGCGAAACTGCCGAGCAGGCCGCCGAAGAGGCCGAAGCCCCGACGGTGATTGAAGACCGTGTCTGCCCGGACTGTGGCGGTGCACTGCACATCAAGAAGGGCCGTTACGGCAAGTTTATCGGCTGCGCCAACTACCCCAAGTGCAAGCACATCGAACCGCTGGAAAAACCGCGCGATACCGGCGTGGAATGCCCGGAGTGCAAGGCTGGCCATCTGATCGAGCGCAAGAGCCGCTACGGCAAGCTGTTCTACAGCTGCAATACCTATCCCAAGTGCAAGTACGCCACCTGGAACCCGCCGGTTGCCGAGCCCTGCCCCAAGTGCAACTGGCCGATCCTGACCATCAAGACCACCAAGCGTCGCGGTACGGAAAAGGTTTGCCCACAGAAGGAATGCGGCTACAGCGAAGTGATTGCTCCACCGGAAGCCAAACCGGCTGAAGAGTAAATCGCCACCTGCGGATAGCACACCATGACGCCACCTTCGGGTGGCGTTGTTTTTTTGGCCATGGCACTGAAACCCTGCGACAGGAAGGGCTACGCCATCAGCATTGGCAATCGGCTGATTTTATTGATCAATTTCTGAAAAGCCGCCATATAATTCGGAAATCAGGCTAAACCGTAAACAGCCTGAAGGTTCCTGCGACGGACCACATCACCCCAGACAACACGCCGCCTCCATGCCAGGCGGCGTTTGCCGTTTTACGGGCCACCAGCCCCGGGCACTACACACATCATGAAAACACACAGCAGCTTCTTTTTTACCGGCGCATCGGTACTGACCCTGTTTGGCCTGCTCAGCGGCCACTGGCTGATGCTGCCCATCGCCTTCTTCATTGCTTTTTTCGGCATGATCGCCGCCGACCGTGAACAACTGGCGGACATGGACGAGCGCACGGCCAGCATGCTGCTGATGCTGCCCAGCCAGCACCCCTTGCTGCCGCTGGATCATTTTCATGGTGACGAATTGCTGTTCTACCGTGCCGGTAGCCCGGTATTCCGGGTACTACAGGCCAATGGCCTGCGCTGGGAGCTGGTGGGCGAATACGGCCAGGTCGACGACGATAGCGGCTGTATCCGCGTTTATCCCGGCTATCTGTACCGCCGCCAGTCACGCTGACAGGGTCTTGTCTTCCTGTTCGGTATCACGGATTTCCTTGCCCAGGAAGAAATTGAGCGCGGTACGCAGCACCGCGATGGCTGCCAGCTTGCCGATCTGGTCCCAGCTGGGCGCCACGGCGGTGGACAGGATGTCGGCCGCCAGCTGCAATTCCAGCGCCAGTGCCAGAAAACGGGCAAAACTCAGCCGCACCGAATTGTATTGCGCCATGCCCGGCTCGAAGCAGCGCCGCAGATAGCGCAGGCCGGCAAACAGCACGCCAATGCCAATCACCAGCGCACCGCTGGCTTCCACCGCCAGCTTCAGCCACAGCACCAGATTCAATACCAGTTCTTCCACACCGGATTCTGCGGGTGACAACATCGCTGCGCTCCTGTTTGCTGATGTCTGCCAGCATACACGCAAGCCTGCAGCCGGGCAGCCCGTCACCACCCGGCGATGTCATTGACATGTTATGCTGGCATCGCCTCACTGCTGGTTGCCCTCATGCTGCTACTCAAACTGACCCTGGTTCCCACCTTCCTGTATCTGCTATCGCAGCTCGCTCGCCATTACGGCCCCAGGCTAGCGGGCTGGATGGCCGGGCTGCCGGTGGTGGCCGGCCCCATTCTGTGGCTGCTGACACGGGAACATGGCAATGCCTTTGCCACACAGGCCGCGCGGCAGGCCATTGCCGCCATTGCTGCATCGGAACTGTTCAATCTGCTGTATGCACGCAGCGCCAGCCGGCAGCGCTGGCCGCTGGCTCTGGCGACCGCGCTGGGGGGCTGGTTGCTGGCAGCCTGGCTGCTGCAGCAAAGCATGTTATCGACCACGGAGGCGCTGGTCGTGGCCGGACTGGCCGTGCTGATCAACAGCTTTGCTCTGCCCTCTCCCACACCGGCGTCCGTGCCGGCCGGTCACGGCGGCACACTGTGGTTGCGCATGCTGGCAGCGGCCCTGCTCACCTTGCTGGTGAGTCAGGCGGCGGTGTGGCTGGGAGCGGGCTGGAGCGGTGTACTGGCGGTCTTTCCGCTACTGGCGGTGGTGATGGCCGTATCGACGCAGCGCACACAAGGCACAGCCGCCGTGCAGGCCCTGCTACGCGGCATGCTGCTGGGGAGGCTATCTTTCGCCAGTTTCTGTCTGGCCCTGGTACTGACGCTACCGCAACTGGATAGCAATGCCGCCTTCCTGCTGGCCATCCTGCTGTCCTTGCTGATGCAATGGCTATCGCGGCATTGGCTGCCAGCTTAGCGCCCGAACAGCACCAGGCTCCACATGGCGGCCAGATTGATCAGCCCCAAGAGCTGGGCGGCACTGCCCATGTCCTTGGCGCGCTTGGCCAGCGGGTGACGCTCCAGCGAGGTGTGATCCACGGCGGCCTCGATGGCGGAATTGAGCAGTTCGATGATCAGGGTAGCCAGCGAACTGGCGACCAGCAGGGCACGGGCCAGCGGGCTGGCAGGAACAATGAACAACGCGGTCGGAATGAGGATGATGGCCAGCATGGCCAGCTGGCGGAAGGCGTCTTCGTGGCGGAAAGCAGCCTTGATGCCATCCAGCGAATAGCCGAAGGCGTTGATCAGCCGGCGAATGCCGGTCTTGCCCTTGAACGGGCTTTCCTCATGCTTGCTCATGTCGGGTCCAGTGATTGCGCGAAGACCGCCCCGGCATGCGCCAGGGCGGCGAGCGGCATGGTAAGCGCTGCTGCCCACAGGGGCAAGTGCGGGCTTGTCAAAAGCTCAGCCGCGATGTTGCCGCCAACAGATGACAGGCTGATGGCAACGCGGATACGCCTCAATGCCCGGTGGCACGCTCCAGCGCATCGATGTACAGGCCGGCAACATTGATATCGGTCTGATCCATGATTTCGCGGAAGCAAGTGGGGCTGGTGACATTCACCTCGGTCAGGTAATTGCCGATCACATCCAGCCCGGCCAGCAGGATGCCGCGCTTTTTGAGCTCAGGGCCAACCGTTTCGGCGATTTCCCGGTCGCGCGCGGTCAGCGGACGGGCCTCGCCACGACCGCCAGCAGCCAGATTGCCACGGGTTTCGCCGGCGGCAGGAATGCGCGCCAGGCAGTAATCCACCGGCACGCCGTCGATCACCAGCACGCGCTTGTCGCCATCGCGAATTTCCGGAATGTAACGCTGCGCCATGATGGTGCGCTTGCCACGCAGGGTGATGGTTTCCAGAATCACCGACAGATTGGGATCATCCGGCGTCACCCGGAAAATGCTGTCGCCACCCATGCTGTCCAGCGGTTTGAGAATCACGTCCTGATGCAGGCGGATGAAGGCCTTCAAGCGTGGCGTTTCCCCGGTGATCATGGTGGGCGCGGTCAGCTCGGGGAAGTTGAGGATGGCCAGCTTCTCGTTGAAATCACGCAGCGCCTGGCCACTGGTGAACACCTTGACGCCCTGCGCCTCGGCCAGCGTGAACAGCTGGGAGGCGTACAGGTATTCCATGTCGAACGGCGGGTCCTTGCGCATCACCACCGCATTGAAGGCAGTGAGCGGCTGACGATGCACGTCTTCCAGCTTGTACCAGGCCGGATGATCGCCCTTGCGCTCGTCGGTGACGGTCAGCCCACGGGCATCCACCAGCAGGCGGCCGCCCTCCACCGACAGCTGGCGCGCTTCGGCAAAGCTCAGCGCATGGCCACGGCGCGCCGCCTCTTCCATCATGGCAAAGGTGGTGTCCTTGTAAATCTTGAACTGTTCCAGCGGGTCGGCGATGAACAGGATACGCATGGCAATCTCCGGTTGGGGCAAGGCGGTTCAGTCGCGCTCGGGGTCGGTGTTTTCCAGTTCCAGCGCGGCGGCCAGCAGCGCCAGACGCGCAATCACGCCATAGGCATAGAAGCGGTTGGGTGCACAGTCCGGCGAGCCGTGCTTGTCGGGCAGGCAGGGGGTTTCGAAGGACAGCGGCACAAACTGCATGCCGGGGGCATTGAGGTTTTCATCGATGCCACGGCCGGTATGTACGCGGTAGAAGCCACCGGTAACAAAGCGGTCCATCATGTAGACCACCGGTTCGGCCACGGCGTCATCCACCGTTTCAAAGGTGTACACGCCTTCCTGCACGATGACTTCGGAGACTTCCAGCCCTTCCTTCACCACTGACATCTTGTTGCGTGCCTTGCGGTTGAGGCCGATGACCTCTTCCGGGCTCTTCACGCTCATCACACCCATGCCATAGGTGCCGGCATCGGCCTTGACGATGACAAAGGGGTCGTTCTTGATGCCGTACTCACGGTATTTGTTCTTGATCTTGTCCAGCGTGCTGGCCACAGCCTCGGCCAGCGCATCCTCGCCCTGGCGGGCATGAAAATCCAGCCCGCTACAGTTGACGAAGTAGGGGTTGATC
>JAFANL010000125.1 GCA_019232735.1 Aquitalea sp.
GGCATCGCGCAGCTCGCCCAATACACTTGAGATCAGGCGGGCCAGGCCGTAGCCCAGCAGGGCCATGACCGGCACGGCCAGCAAACTGGCCGGGACCGACAGCTGATCGACAATATCTTTCAGATACAAGGGCACGCTGACCGCGGCAACCTTGGCCAGAATCATGCAGGTCAGCGCCAGCACGACCCGTCCCTTGAACGCCCACAAATAAGGCAGCAAGGTCTTGAGGGTTTGCATGTCGTTGCGATGATCGGGAGCGGGACCGCTATGGGTAAAACGCATATCAACTTTCTGTCGGCAAGCCGGTACACACCGGCGCTTGATCCATCAAGGTTGGCCGTGCCGTAACGCCCAGCCAGCAGCTGGCACGCATACTCAATGCAGCACGCGCGGGGCGACTAGTGTCATTTCCGGGATGGTGACATCAAAGCGGGTGCCATCATCTGCCAGCATCTGATAGCTGCCCCGCATGGAGCCATAGGGTGTTTTCAGGTGAGTGGCGCTGCTGTATTCAAACGACTGCCCCGGCTCCAGCCGGGGTTGTTCACCCACCACGCCCATGCCGCGCACTTCCTGCTCCTGGTTATTGGCATCAGCAATGATCCAGTGGCGGCTGATCAGTTGGGCCGGCTCGCTACCGGTATTGGTCAAGCGGATGCGATAGGCAAACACATACACATCGGTGGTGACATTGGATTGCTCGGCCACGTAGTGCGGCTCGGCTTCCACGTCTATCTGGTAGCTTTTGTCTGACATGGTGTTGTCCTCGTGCTGTTGTACTGCATTTTATCCCGCCTTTGGCCTGTGGCGCGGTAGAATAAACGCCAATTTTCACGACCCATCAGTGTTTGCAAGGTAGACCATGCGCGACTTCCGTATTGCCCCCAGCCTCCTTTCCGCCGATTTCGCCTGTCTGGGCCAGGAGGTGCGCGATGTCATCGCCGCCGGGGCCGACATCATTCACTTTGATGTCATGGACAATCACTACGTACCCAACCTGACCGTGGGTCCGCTGGTCTGCGAAGCCATCCGCCCGCATACCCAGGCGCCCATCGACGTGCATCTGATGGTCAAGCCGGTGGACAGCCTGGTGCCGATGTTTGCCAAGGCCGGCGCGGACATCATCACCTTCCACCCGGAAGGTTCGGAACACATCGACCGCACCCTGGGCCTGATCAAGGAATGCGGCTGCAAGGCTGGCCTGGTGTTCAACCCGGCAACGCCACTGTCCTATCTGGATCACGTGATGGACAAGATCGACATGGTGCTGATCATGTCAGTGAATCCGGGCTTTGGCGGCCAGTCTTTCATTCCGCATGCACTGGAAAAAGTACGTGCCGCACGCCAGCGCATCGATGAGTATACCGCCAAGCATGGTGGTGAAATCTGGCTGGAAGTTGACGGTGGTGTCAAGGTGGACAATATCGCCGCCGTGGCCGCCGCTGGTGCCGATACCTTTGTTGCCGGTTCCGCCATTTACGGCCAGCCCGACTATCAGGCTGTGATTGCCGCCATGCGTGCCGAACTGGCCAAGGTCGCCTGATGCAGGCAGCCATCGTCACCGGGGCCTCGCGCGGGCTGGGGCTGGCGCTCTGCGCCGATCTGCTGCAAAGGGGTTTTACAGTGATCGGTCTGGCCCGCCAAGAAAGCACGGCCTTGAAACAACTGGCCGGGCATCACCCCGACAGATTGCATTTCCTGCCTGCCGACATGGCCGACAGCGCCGCGCTGTCCGGCCTGCTGGCCGAGGCCCTGACCCTGCTGCCCACGGCTGATTTGCAACAATTGCTGCTGATCAACAACGCCGGCGTAGTGGCCCCCATTGCCAGCGCCGGTTTTTATCCGACCACAGAATTGCTGCAGGCCATCGCCGTCAACCTGACTGCCCCGATGCTGCTGACCGATGCCCTGCTGCGCCTGAGCGATGATCTGGACTGCCAGCTGCGCGTGGCCTGCATTTCCTCCGGCGCCGCCATCAAGGCCTATCCGGGCTGGGGTGTCTATGGCAGCAGCAAGGCCGGGCTGGACCACTTCTGCCGTCACGTGGCAGCAGAGCAGCAAGAACGTGCCCGTCCCGCCCTCATTGCCGCCCTCTACCCCGGGGTGGTGGATACCGACATGCAGGCTACGATCCGCAGCAGTGACCCGGCACAGTTCCCCAACAAGGAACGCTTTGATGCGCTCAAGCGTGACGGCGGACTCAGCAGCCCGCAGCAGGCGGCCCGCAAGATCATCGACCACCTGCTCAGTGCAGACTTCGGCCAACACAGCGTACTCGACATCCGGCAACTGCCGGATTAAGACAAGAATCGACATCACATGAATCTGAAACACATCAAGGCCGTTGCCTTCGACCTGGACGGCACCCTGGTCGACTCCATTCCCGACCTGGCCGCTGCGGCCAATGCCATGCGCCAGCATCTGGGCCTGCCCGCCCTGGCTGACCTGCGCATCCAGGAGCATGTCGGCGATGGCATTGCCAGCCTGGTACACCGCGCCATCACCGACGAGCGCCATGGCCAGGCGGAGGCGACCGTGTGGGAGCAAGGCTTCAACTTTTTCGTGCGCTACTATCACGCCCACCTGACCGACCAGACCCGAGCCTATCCCGGCGTGCAGGATGGTCTGAACCTGCTGCGCGCCTTGCAACTGCCGCTGGTGGTGGTGACCAACAAGTCGGAATACCTGGCCGTACCGCTCTTGCAGCAGCTGGAGCTGCGTGACGCCTTCAGCCTGGTGATTGGTGGCGATACCCTGGCCGAGAAAAAACCTTCGGCCCTGCCGCTGCAGCATGTGTGTGAGGTGCTGGGCATCCAGCCCGGCGAACTGGCCATGGTGGGTGATTCGGAAAACGACATCCTGTCCGCCCGCGCTGCCGGTGCAGCAGCCATCGCCGTCAACTATGGCTATGCCGATGCAGCCACGCTGCAGGCAGATCTGGTCATCGGCAATCTTGCCGAACTGTACGATTTGATGAAGAATAACTAACCAATACACCATTCAATACGGATTGCATCTGCATCATGACATTCCTGCCTGCTCCGGCCAGTTGGCGATGGCAACGCTAAGCCGCACCCTGTCTACACCTTTCGCTTTCACTCCGGTTTCAAGGTAGCTCACTCATGACGCATGAAGAATTCAACCGGCTGGCCGCCGCCGGTTACAATCGCATTCCCGTAACGCTAGAACTGTTCGCCGACCTGGATACCCCGTTGTCGGTCTACCTCAAGCTGGCCAACCAGCCTTACTCCTACCTGCTGGAATCCGTGGTGGGCGGCGAGCGCTTTGGCCGCTATTCCTTTATCGGCCTGCCGGCCACCACCCGCCTGCGTGTCAATGCCAACAAGGTACAGGTCGAGTACGGCGACAAGGTTATCGAGCAGTTCGAAGGCGACCCGCTGCGCTTTATCGAAGGGTTCCAGCAACGCTTCAGCGCCCCACCGGTAGCCGGACTGCCACGCTTTACCGGCGGTCTGGTCGGCTATTTTGGCTATGACACCATCCGCTACGTGGAAAAGCGGCTGGCAGCCACCAGCAAACCGGACCCGGTCGGTACTCCGGACATCCTGCTGATGGTGTCGGAAGAACTGGCGGTGGTGGACAACCTGTCCGGCAAACTCTATCTGATCGTCTATGCCGATCCGGCCGTGCCCAATGCCCTGGCCAAGGCAGAGAGCCGGTTGGGTCAGTTGCGCGCCCGCCTGCGCGAGCCGATGGACATTCCGCTGTCGCTGCCTTCGCAGACCACCGGCGCCGTTTCCGAATACGGCCAGGAAGCATTCAAGCAAGCCGTTGAGCAATGCAAAAAGTACATTGTCGATGGCGACATCATGCAAGTGGTGCTGTCTCAGCGCATGCAGATGCCCTATGCCGACTCGCCACTGGCACTGTACCGCGCCCTGCGCAGCCTGAACCCCTCGCCTTATATGTTCTTCTACCACTTCGATGATTTCCATGTTGTCGGCTCCTCGCCGGAAATCCTGGTACGACGCGAACAGGAAACCGTTACCGTACGCCCCATCGCCGGTACCCGCGTCCGCGGCAAGAGCCGTGAAGAGGACGAAGCACTGGCCGAAGAACTGCTGGCCGACCCCAAGGAAATCGCCGAGCACGTGATGCTGATGGACCTGGGTCGCAATGATATCGGTCGCGTTGCCGATATCGGCAGCGTCAACATCACCGACAATATGGTGATCGAGCGTTACTCCCACGTAATGCACATCGTTTCCAGCGTGGAAGGCAGCGTGAAGCCGGATGTTTCCAACATCGACATCCTCAAAGCCACCTTCCCTGCCGGCACCCTGTCCGGTGCTCCCAAGGTCCGTGCCATGGAAATCATCGATGAGTTCGAACCCACCAAGCGCGGCGTTTACGGCGGTGCCGTAGGCTATCTGGGCTTCAATGGTGACATGGACCTGGCGATTGCCATTCGCACCGCCGTGGTGAAGAACAAGATGCTCTACGTGCAATCGGGCGCCGGCATCGTGGCTGACTCGGTACCCGAATCAGAATGGCAGGAAACCCAGAACAAGGCACGCGCCGTGGTACGTGCGGCCGAGCTGGCGCAAGCCGGGCTGGATGCCTAAGCGCAGGCCATAACACAGCGCCTTACCGGCAATGTGACTTCCTTGAAAACACCGTCGCCCTTACCAGGCCACGGTGTTTTTCTTTATATCCGATCAAGCCACCAGGACAACACCTGCACATGGCCCTCTGACAGCAAGGCACGTTTTGCTGGTTTATCGCGTCTTGGCAGCAGATGCCGTGAACAGACAGGCATCCTGCTTCATGAAAAACATGAACAGAAAAATCACGGGAAAGGAAACAAGAGGCCACACCACCAACCGAAACAGCAAGATATTGAAACCCGGCAGCCACTCTTCATGCATCATGATCAACCAGCAGGCTGCAGACACCACACATGCCATGATCTTGTTGAGACAGATAAAGAAAATCTCACCCCATGAATATTCCCCGAGCGGGTTATACAACAGCCCACAAGCAGTCAAACCAATCAAGAAATGAATCGTCGTATCAAACAGCATGTATGACACCCATGCCACATCCCGACTTTCAAAATAAATATAAAACGACAAGAACAACCAGTTAATCATCAACAAGGGAAATCCACGTCTCCCACCTAAAAGCACTCCAGATAAAAAAACAAAATCATTGCCAAGATAAAATACACCACGTGACGTTACAAGAAGAAAAATAGAAACCAGCAACGATGAGATCAACATCAAAAGCAGAAAGCTGAATTCATATTTCCGCAAAGATCCAGCCAAACAAAAAATACCCTTAGATAACATTACCAACAATACAAAGCGAATCGAAAACAGCATGAAAAAATGCAATAAAATATAAGGGAAATATTGCAGCACATAACTCACCTGATATTGCAGTAATTGAAAAATATCATTCAGGCTATACATCCAACACCCCTCGACAAAATTGATTACCCGAATGTGCACACCTGCACGACAACAGATATTCCAGCGCATCAACTTATCCAGCCCCAACAACAGGCGTCGCCGCCTTTGCTAGCCAGATAGGCACCATTGCACAGCAGCAGAATCAGACAGGACCATCCCTACACCGAGCGCCAGCAGGAAAAGCACGACCTCAAATCTAGCAACCGGCACGGTTCCGGATAATAAGAATTTTCCTGGAATTGCGATCCACGCCATGCAAGTCCGCACCTTCCAGCAGCCACCTCACAACGCCTTGCAGGTATAATCAGACTGTCGCTCCCCCCACCCACGACTGCCGCCCGGAGCCCGCAACAGGCCAGGCTGGCGACTGGCCGACAACAAGAGAATCTCCCTACATGACCCGT
>JAFANL010000172.1 GCA_019232735.1 Aquitalea sp.
GCCGGAGGACAACAGGTCCTCGAAGCCGCTGCGACGCAGTTCCTGCTGCACCAGCTGGAACAGTTCTTCCACCCGCGGCTCCACCACTTCGGCCAGGGTGGCGCGCGACATCTGACGCGGACCACGTTCGCCCACGCCCGGTACTTCGATCATCTGGCCCGGATCGGCCATGGTGACCAGCGCCACGGCATGCTGGATCTTGATGTCTTCCGCTTCCTTGGTGGGCGTGCGCAGCGCCATGGCGATGTCGTTGGTGATCTGGTCGCCGGCAATCGGAATCACCGCGGTATGGCGGATGGCACCGTTGGCATACACGGCGATGTCAGTGGTGCCGCCACCGATGTCGATCAGGCACACGCCCAGGTCTTTTTCGTCTTCCGACAGTACGGCAATGGCCGAGGCCATCGGCTGCAGCACCAGGTCGGACACTTCCAGGCCGCAGCGGCGCACGCACTTGGTAACGTTCTGCGCGGCAGACACGGCACCGCTGACGATGTGCACCTTGGCTTCCAGCCGCACGCCGCTCATGCCCAGCGGTTCGCGTACGCCTTCCTGACCGTCGATGCTGTATTCCTGGGTCAGGATGTGCAGTACCTGATGGTCCGGCGGGATGGTGACGGCACGGGCGGTTTCAATCACGCGGTCGATGTCCATCTGGGTGACTTCGCGGTCCTTGATGGCCACCATGCCGTGCGAATTGATGCTCTTGATATGCGAGCCTGCAATGCCGGCAAATACCTCGTGAATCTTGCAGTCGGCCATCAGCTCGGCTTCTTCCAGTGCGCGCTGGATGGCCTGTACCGTGGACTCGATATTCACCACCATGCCGCGCTTCAGGCCGCGCGAAGGGGTCTGGCCCATGCCGATGATGTTGAGCTGGCCGTCATCCAGCACCTCCGCGACAATCGCCACGATCTTGGAGGTGCCGATGTCCAGGCCGACCAGCATGTTCTTGCTTTCCTTAGGTTTGCTCACCTGTCGCTCCAGCTAGGTATTACTTTTTCACTTGTGCCGGCGGGGCCTTGTAATCAGGCATCCGCACGGCAAATCCATTGGGGTAGCGCATATCCACGTATTCAATGTGGTAAGGCAGCGCTGCCAGCTTGTCTTTCCAGTACTGGGCGAATCGCTCCACCCGCAAATCCACATCGCCACGCCCCAGGTCCAGCTTGATGTCGTTGTCCAGCCCCACCTGCCAGGCCCGGCGTGGTGATAGCCAGATGTCCTTGGGAGCCAGCCCCGTCGGCTTCAAGCCCTGACGCAAACGCGCCAGCATGGCGGTCATATCCTTTTCTGCACCGGCCGGGCCGTAGAACACCGGCAGTTGCTGATCACTGGCGGCATCGAAACGGTCGCCGTGGCTGTCCACCAGCCCGTTCTCGCCCCAGCGCGCCAGCGCCACGTGCTCTTCCACTGCGATTTCCAAGGCATCCGGCCAACGCCGGCGCACCTGCGCATCCCGCACCCAGGGCAGCTTGCCGAATGCCGCCCGCGTCTTGTCGATGTCCAGCGTGAAGAAGGTTCCGGTCAGCTCGTGCTCGGCAATAAAGCGCAGTTGCTCCGGCGTCACCCTCTTCATCTGTCCCTGGATCTGGATCTTCTTCACCGGAAACACCGGCGCATGCGTCACCCAGAATCCACCTGCGTACAGCAACATCAGCAGCGAGGCGCCCAGCAGGAAATTGGCCAGGCCTTTCAGCAGCTGATGGTTATCCCACATGCACCATATCCAGCACGTTCAGGCAGAGGTCCTCATAGCTGATGCCCTGGGCGCGTGCGGCCATCGGCACCAGGCTGTGACTGGTCATGCCCGGATTGGTATTCACTTCCAGCAGGTAAATCCCGCCGGCTTCGTCCATCAGGAAATCCACCCGGCCCCAGCCCTGGCCACCCAATACCTGGAAAGCCTGCAGGCACAGTGCGCGGGCGCGTTGTTCCGTTGCTTCATCCAGGCCGGACGGGCAGCGATAGACCGTGTCGTCGCGGAAATACTTGGCCTGATAGTCGTAATACTCGGTAGCCGGCTCGATCTTGATGGTGGGATAGGCCTGGCCATCAATCACGGCACAGGTGTATTCGCCACCACCGACAAAGCGCTCGGCCAGCACCAGTGGGTCGTACTTGCGCGCTTCTTCAAACGCGGCTTTCAGCTCACCCGGCTGCTTTACCTTGGTCACGCCAATGCTGGAGCCTTCGGTCGCCGGCTTCACGAACAAAGGCAGGCCCAGGCGGGCTTCCACTGCGGCGAAGTCGCTGTGTTCATCCAGCAGCTCGAACTCCGGAATCGGCAGACCGGCACCACGCCACAACAGCTTGGTACGCCATTTGTCCATGCAGATGGCCGATGCCATCACGCCGCAGCCGGTGTAAGGCATGCCCAGGGTTTCCAGCGCGCCCTGCAGGGTGCCGTCTTCACCAAACGGGCCATGCAGGATGATGAATACGCGGTCGAAGCCTTCCTCTTTCAAGGCGGCCAGCGGTTTTTCCGCCGGGTCGAAGGCGTGGGCATCCACACCGCGCGACAGCAAGGCATTCAACACGCCATTGCCGCTCATCAGCGAGATTTCCCGCTCGGCGGAGCTGCCGCCCATCATCACTGCCACTTTGCCGTACTGCTTCATTTCTCTTCCTTACTGGGAGGGCCTGTCCCCTCCCGCCAAAATTCCTGTCGCGCTTACAGCTTGCCGGCCACCAGCTTGCCCGGCACGGCACCGATGGAACCGGCACCCATGGTGATGACCACGTCACCATCGCGGGCGATATCCATGATGGTGTGCGGCATGTCGGCAATCTGCTCGACAAACAGCGGTTCCACCTTGCCCGACACACGCACGGCGCGGGCCAGTGCGCGGCCATCGGCGGCCACGATGGGGGCTTCGCCCGCGGCATACACTTCAGACAGCAGCAAGGCATCCACGCCGTTCAATACCTTGACGAAGTCTTCAAACAAGTCACGGGTACGGCTGTAACGGTGTGGCTGGAAGGCCAGTACCAGCCGCTTGTCCGGGAAAGCTCCGCGCACGGCGGACAGCGTGGCGGCCATTTCCACTGGGTGGTGGCCGTAGTCGTCCACCAGGGTGAAACTGCCGCCTGTCGGCAAGGCTACTTCGCCATAACGCTGGAAGCGGCGGCCCACACCGGCAAACTCGGCCAGACCACGCTGGATGGACGGAATGTCCGCCCCGCATTCCAGGCCAATGGCGATGGCCGACAGCGCGTTGAGCACGTTGTGACGGCCCGGCAGGTTCAGCACCACCGCAAAGCGTTGCTTGTCACCGTTGTTGATCACTACGTCGAAATGCATCTGGCCACCGGCCGCAACAACGTTTTCGGCGTAGATATCGGCAGAATCGTCCAGACCGTAAGTCGTCACCGGCTTGGTGATACGGCTGCGAATCTCACGCACATTGGGGTCGTCCACGCACAACACGGCCCGGCCATAGAAGGGCAGGCGGTGCAGGAAATCGACAAAAGCCTGCTTGAGCTTGTCGAAGCTGTGGTCGTAGGTGTCCATGTGGTCGGCGTCGATATTGGTCACTACCGCCATCACCGGTGTCAGGTGCAGGAAGGAGGCATCGGATTCGTCCGCTTCGGCCACCAGGAACTCGCCAGAGCCCAGCTTGGCATTGGTACCGGCCGCCGTCAGCTTGCCGCCAATCACGAAGGTAGGGTCCAGTCCGGCCGCCGCCAGCACCGACGCCGTCAGGCTGGTGGTGGTGGTCTTGCCGTGGGTGCCGGCAATGGCGATGCCCTGCTTGAAGCGCATCAACTCGGCCAGCATCATGGCGCGCGGGATCACCGGAATGCGGCGCTCACGGGCGGCCAGCACTTCCGGGTTGTCCGCCTTTACCGCGGTGGAGGTCACCACCACGTCGGCCCCTTCCATATAGGTGGCGTCATGACCAAAGAACACGCCGGCACCCTGCGCCGTCAGACGCTGGGTAGCCGCACCGTCCGCCATGTCCGAGCCGGTCACGGTGTAGCCCAGGTTCAGCAGAACCTCGGCGATGCCGCACATGCCGACACCACCGATGCCGACGAAGTGAATGTGTTTGACCCTGTGTTTCATGTTCTTTCTCGTTGCTTCCGGCTGCTTGTCACAACCGATTACTGTTCGTCTGCCAGCGCCTGGCACAGATCGGCCACCCGGGCGGCTGCGCCCGGCCGGGCCAATGCATGGGCATGGCTGGCAAGTTCCAGCAGACGCTCCCGGCCCAGTCCGGCCAGGATGTCTGCCAGCTTTTGTGCTGTCATTTCCTGCTGCGGCAAGTGAATTGCCGCCCCTTCCGCCGCCATCCAGCTGGCGTTGTCACGTTGATGCGCGGTGGTGGACACCACCAGCGGCACCAGAATGCTGGCCACCCCTGCCGCACACAGTTCACTCACCGTGATGGCCCCGGCGCGACAGATGATCAGGTCGCAATCGGCCAGCCGGCTGGGCATGTCATCAATAAACGGCAACAGCGTCACCTGCTGTTCCAGCCCGGCAGCACGGTAAGCCGCCTGAACCTCGGCAAAATTCGCCTCGCCGGTCTGGTGGGTCAGCACCGGGCGCTGTTCTGCCGGCAACAGGGCCAGCGCCTGCGGCAGGGTCTGATTCAGTACCCGCGCGCCCAGGCTGCCACCCACTACCAGTACCCGTAGCGGACCGCTACGTCCGGCCATGCGCTGCGCCGGCGTCGGCAGAGCTTCGATCTCACCGCGCACCGGATTACCGGTCACCAAGGACTTGCTGACACGTTTAGCCGCACTGCCGTCAAAACCGCACACCAGCTTGCGGGCAAACGGCAGCAAAGCCTTGTTGCTCAGCAGCAGGCTGGCATCGGCATTCACCAGTACCAGCGGCTTCCACAGCAGGCCGCTCATCACCCCACCCGGCAGGCAGACATAACCGCCCATGCCCAGTACCACGTCCGGGCGGTGGCGCAGCAGCAACTGCGCCGAACGCAGCAATGCGCCGCACAATTGCAGCACGCCCTTGAGTGAACCCAGCAGGCCCTTGCCACGCACGCCATGAAACGCCAAGCGCTCCAGCGGAATGCCGGTAGGTGGCACCAGCTTGTTTTCCATGCCGCGCTCGGTACCCAGCCACACCACTTTCCAGCCGCGCTGTTGCAGCTCC
>JAFANL010000175.1 GCA_019232735.1 Aquitalea sp.
CAGCCGTGCCGATATCCGCGTGCCAATGCGCGAAATCAGCCAGAGTGACACCCCCACCCAGTTTGGCGGCGAGCAGAACCCGCCCATCTATGTGTACGACACCAGCGGTATTTATTCCGACCCGGCCGCCAATATCGACATCCAGAGCGGCCTGCCCGCACTGCGTGCTGCATGGATTGCCGAGCGCAGTGACACCGAGCAACTGGCTGGCCTGTCCAGCGACTATGGCCGCGCTCGCGAGGCCGACAGCAAGCTGGATGACCTGCGCTTCAATCTGACGCGCAAGCCGCGCCGCGCGCTGCCGGGCAAGAATGTCAGCCAGATGCACTATGCGCGCCAGGGCATCATCACCCCAGAAATGGAATACGTCGCCATCCGCGAAAGCCTGAACCGCAAGGCTTATATCGCCAGCCTGCAAGCAGCCGGTGGCAAGAACGCCAAGCTGCTGGAGTTGATGACCCGCCAGCATGCCGGCCACAGCTACGGTGCCGCACTGCCCGAGGAAATCACCCCGGAATTCGTGCGTCAGGAAGTGGCTTCCGGCCGTGCCATCATCCCCAACAACATCAACCACCCGGAATCCGAGCCGATGATCATCGGCCGTAATTTTCTGGTGAAGATCAACGGCAATATCGGCAATAGCGCTGTTACCTCGTCGATTTCCGAAGAAGTGGACAAGATGACCTGGGGCATCCGCTGGGGTGCCGACACCATCATGGACCTGTCCACCGGCAAGAACATCCATGAAACCCGCGAGTGGATTCTGCGCAACTCGCCGGTACCCATCGGCACCGTGCCCATCTACCAGGCGCTGGAAAAGGTGAATGGCAAGGCCGAAGACCTGAGCTGGGAAATCTTCAAGGACACGCTGATCGAGCAGGCCGAGCAGGGGGTGGATTACTTCACCATCCACGCCGGTGTGCTGCTGCGCTATGTGCCGCTGACCGCCAACCGCATGACCGGCATCGTGTCGCGCGGTGGTTCCATCATGGCCAAGTGGTGTCTGGCCCACCATCAGGAAAACTTCCTGTACACGCATTTCGAAGAGATTTGCGACATCATGAAAGCCTACGACGTGGCCTTCAGCCTGGGCGATGGCTTGCGTCCGGGCAGCGTGTGGGATGCCAACGATGCCGCCCAGCTGGGTGAGCTGAAAACCCTGGGCGAGCTGACACAGATTGCCTGGAAACACGATGTGCAGGTGATGATCGAAGGCCCCGGCCATGTGCCGATGCAATTGATCAAGGAAAACATGGACAAGGAACTGGAGTGGTGCCACGAAGCGCCGTTCTACACCCTGGGCCCGCTCACCACCGACATCGCACCGGGCTACGACCACATCACCTCGGCCATTGGCGCGGCGCAGATCGGCTGGTACGGCACCGCCATGCTGTGCTACGTCACCCAGAAAGAACACCTGGGCCTGCCCAACAAGGATGACGTCAAGGAAGGCATCATCACCTACAAGCTGGCTGCCCATGCCGCCGACCTGGCCAAGGGCCACCCCGGTGCACAGATTCGCGATAACGCTCTGTCCAAGGCGCGTTTCGAATTCCGCTGGGAAGACCAGTTCAATCTGGGTCTGGACCCGGACAAGGCGCGCAGCTTCCACGACGAAACCCTGCCCAAGGACAGCGCCAAGGTGGCGCACTTCTGTTCCATGTGCGGGCCGCATTTCTGCTCGATGAAAATCACCCAGGACGTACGCGAATTCGCTGCCCAGCAAGGCATTAGTGATGAAGCGGCGCTGCAAAAAGGGATGGAAGTGAAATCGGTGGAGTTTGTGAAGGGTGGTTCCAAGTTGTACGACAAGATCTGATCTTGTCCACAGCAAGGGTGAACACGGCAGCTACGGCTGCCGTTTTTCATGGCCAGAACTTATCCACAACAGTGAGAGCACGGGGCGGGGGGATCAGCCCAGGCCATGAATTCCCCGTGCCTGCGACATGATTGATCAGCATGGATGTGGGTAAATTGAAATTCTTTTCATATCAATAGCTTGAGAAGTTTTCGCCAGCTGTGGATAAAAAAAGATAAGCAAACTTGCTGTGGATAAAATCAATCAGGCCACACACTGTTGTTAACTCCCCACTCCCCACTCCCCACTCCCCACTCCCCACTCCCCGCGCTGGTTCCACTCCCCGCGCAGGGATTGGCTCTGCCCATGGAGCCATAAGCCGGGCAGCATGAGGACATTGTCCACAGGAGAATGTCCATGACCCACGCTGTATCCATCCGTCCGCTGACTACCACTGATTATTCCGCCTGGTTGCCGCTGTGGCAGGGCTACCTGGACTTCTATCACAGCAGCCAGAGCGAGGCAGATACGGCCGTCACCTGGCAGCGTTTTCTGGATCCCGCCGAGCCGATGCAGGCCTGGTTGGCCTGGCAGGGTGATCAAGCGGTGGGGCTGGTACACACGGTCTTGCATCGCAGTAGCTGGACGCCGGGCAATTACTGTTATCTGCAGGATTTGTATGTGCAGCCGGAAATACGCGGGACGGGTGCCGGGCGGGCGCTGATCGAGCAGGTATATGCCTATGCCAGGGAAGCTGGATGCAGCCGGGTGTACTGGCTGACGCATGAGAGCAACACCACCGCGCGTCAGCTCTACGACCGGCTGGCGGATAATCTGGGTTTCATCCAGTACCGCAAGCAGGTGGGCTGAGCACCACGGATCAAGCCCACCTTCCTGCCTTGTGCCGCCTTGTCTTGGCTGGAGTGTGGATCCGGATGGGATTATGCTGATGGCCTTACCTGCCAGGACAAGCTCATGATCAACGTCAGCATTCTTTATCCCTACAGTGCGACTGCCCGTTTCGATTTCGACTACTACCTGCAACACCACATGCCGCTGGCCAGCAAACTGCTGGCCCCGGCCCTGCTGGATATGCGGGTGGAGAAGGGCATCAGCGGGGCAGAGCCGGGCAGTACGCCGGCGTTTACCGCACTGTGCCAGTTACAGTTTGAATCGGTCGAGTCATTTCTTGGCGCATTCATGCCGATTGCCCCGCAGTTGCAGGACGATATCGCCAATTACACCGATATCAAGCCGCAAATCCAGTACAGCGAAATCCTGCTCGGCTAGTTTGCCTGCAGGTGCGTCGCCAATTCATTCGGCCCCTGCTGCAACACCAGCCGCGGCGTGCCATGCCAGGCGGCCAGCTTGTGCAGCATGGCGGCCAGATCGCGGCATAGCTGCTGACCGGGCTTGATGCCGGCTTCCAGATAGAGTGCCTTGATTTCGAATACGCCCTGCTGGCGATGGGCCTTGGCATCCATGCGCCCCACCAGCCGGCCACGGTGAAGCAAGGGCAGCACGAAATAACCAAAGCGACGTTGGGCCGCCGGGGTGTAGCACTCGATGCGGTAATCGAAGCCGAACAGCTCGCTGGCGCGTTTGCGATCCCATACCACCGGGTCGAACGGCGACAGCGCGGCCGTGTGGGTGGACTTGAGCTGGCCGGCCACAGCCTGTTGCAGTGCGTCCTGCAGGCTGTGGTGGACGAACACATCATGCTGCCAGCCCTCGACACGGGCCGGGATCAGCTCGCCGGCATCAGCCAGCTGGTGTAACAGGGCATCGTACTTTCCCCGTTTCAATCGGTAGTAATCGGCCACCCAGCCGGCCTTGACCACGCCCAGCGCACGGCAGCTGTTGTGCACCATGTCGTGCTGGGCTTCTTCCCATGTAGGCAGATCGCGTGCGTCGTTCCAGTCCGGCATGATCCGCTCGGCGACATCGTAGACGCGCTGAAAATTGCGCCGCTCCTTCACCATCAGCTGGCCCAGGGTGAACAGCACTTCCAGATGGCGTTTTTCCGGTTTCCAGTCCCACCAGCCATTGCCCTTGCCCTCGCTGCGGCTGAAATCGGCCGAGCGTACCGGGCCGTGTGCACGGATTTTTTGCAGCAGATCATCTACCGCCAGCTGGTGTTGTTCCAGCCAGCGTTGCGGGTATTTCCAGCCCATCTGTGCTGGGTCCAGCATGCGGTGGCGCAGCAGGCGATAGTCTTCCTGCGGCACGAAACAGGCTTCGTGTGCCCAGTATTCGAATACGGCACCGCTGGCCAGCGTGGTATCCAGCCAGGCCGGGTCGTAGCTGCCCAGCCGGCTATACAACACCAGATAGGGGCTGCGTGCCACCACGCTGATGGTGTCGATCTGCAGCAGCGCCATGCGGCGGATGGCGGCCAGCACATCGGCCTGCGTGGCCTTGCGGCGTGGAGCTGTCTGTAAACCCTGCGCTGCCAGGTGCAGCAGCCGGGCTTGTTGCAGGGTCAGGTGTTGTGTCATGGCCTTGCCTCGTGTGCAGGACAAACGACTATAGCAAACAGGCTGTGTTTGCGGATTGCGCTGCGGCCACTTCCGCGCCATGCTTTGCATGACTACAAGAAAGCAAGAGGAAAACAATCATGGACACTGGCAAGCATCAGCTGGAGCAATTGTTTGCCCAGCTTGGGCTGGACAATGATGTAACCGCCATCAAGGTATTTCTGGCGCGGCACTGGCTGGAACCGGGCCAGGCGCTGGCCGATGCGCCATTCTGGAATCAGGCCCAGGCGGCTTTTCTGCGTCAGGCGCTGGATAGTGACGCGGAATGGGCCGAGGCGGTGGACGAACTGGCGGTGATGCTGAGCCAGAAATAAGCCCTGGCCGACAGCATAAAGGCGGGCAGCCCCAAGCTTGCCCGCCTTTTTCATCTGGCCTGCGCCGTGTAGATGGTCAATGGGAAAATGCCAGCTGGCCTTCGCCCTGATGGCGGTGTGGCTGACGCTGGGGCTGGCCGCCTTGTGGCAGACTGAAATAGCTGATGGCGGTTTGCAGTTCGTGCGCCATCTGTTCCATGGCCCCGGCCGAGCTGGCGGTCTGGCTGGCGGCGGTGCTGGTTTCTTCTGACATCTGCGCGACCTGTTCCACATTGCCGGCAATGCCGGTGCCGGCCGCTTGCTGTTCTGCCAGCGCTACCGAAATGGCCCCCACCGATTGCTTGATGCGGTTGACGTTGCCATTGATGCTGCTGACGGTTTCCCTGGCCTTGCCGGCTTGCTGCAGGCCGGTTTCCATGCGTTCCACCGTGGCGTGCACATTGTGGATCACCAGTTCGCTGCTCTCCAGCATTTCGCGGATCATGCCGCTGATTTCGGTGGTGGACTGGCCGGTGCGTTCCGACAGCTTGCGTACTTCGTCCGCCACCACGGCAAAGCCGCGGCCCTGTTCACCTGCACGTGCTGCTTCGATGGCGGCGTTCAGTGCCAGCAGATTGGTCTGGTCGGCTACATCACGAATCATCGCCACCACATTGGAAATCCGTTGCGAGCGATCGCCCATCAGGTCGGCCTGCTGCTGCGATTGCTGTGCCAGTTCCGCTACCGACTGAATGGTTTGCAGCGTTTCCATGATGACTTGTTCGCCGACATGGGCCAGTTCGCCGGAAACATTGGCGTCTTTGGCCACATCCTGCGCATTGTCGCTGACCGAGCAGATGCTGACTGACAGCTGTTCCACCGAGGCGGACATGGAGGATGCTGCCCGGGTTTGTTCTTCGGCGCTGACGGCAACCTGTTCCGAGGCGCTGGCCAGCTCGCTGGCGTGTACCGTCAGCTTGCCGGTGATGCCGTCGATATGGCGTACCAGGCGGATGAGTTCGGCCTGCATATGGGCCATCGAGGCCACGATGCTGCTCTTGTCACCGGAGCTGACTTGCAAGCGGTCGGCCAGATTGCCCTGGGCGATGCGGCTGGCCAGTGCCACCACGTCACGCGGTTCGCCACCCAGCTCGGCCAGCAGGCGGCGGATGATGACCGTGGCCAGAATGGCGCCCAGCAAAATGCCGCCCAGCATCAAGGCCAGCGACAGCGCGGAGCACAGGCGGGCTTTTTGCTGCGAGCTGGCAAAGTTTTCCGCCGCCACCCGCAATTGCAGGTCGATCAGGCTGTTGATGTGGCCGGTGATGGGATCAATCGCCGGGTAGAGGTCCTTGTCCAGGAATTGCTGCAAGGCAGCTTGGTCATTGGCCTGGACGATCTGGCGCAGGTGGACGACGGTGGCATCGGCCTGGTGCATGGCTTGCTCGGTCTGGTCGGCCTGCACTTTTTCGTCAGCAGTGAGATAGGTGGAGCGGTAATCGCCCCATTGTTGTTTCAAGGTCGCTTGTGCTTTGTCCAGCCCGGTGAGGAAGTCGCTGCTGGACAGCGTGCCGGAATGCAGCTTGTGCGCGCCATCAACAATATTGACGGCATAGCTGTCGCCGGCCAGCTTGAGCTGTTTCAGGCACAGCACGCGGTCGTTATAGGTGGTGGCAAAATCCGCCAGAATATTTTGCTGGGTGAACCAGCCGAAGCTGCCCACCCCCAAGGTAATCAGTTGTAGTAGAAGAATCAGTGCAAATAGTTTTTGCCCTATGGTAAGACGGTCCCGCATGAAAAATACCCCCTGAAAAGTTCAGAACACGCTGATTGGTTTTATATTGGTATCGTGGTTGTAGTGCCAAGCGACTGACGTGAGCAAGCACTATTTGCTGTTTTAAGTAAGCGTACTTAGTCGACTGGTGTGGCATTTGATTTTTTTGTCATTCGCTGTGTTGGCCAAGGCAGAACAAAAATCTGGCAATGCAGCCATGTTGCTATCTATAAGCTACTGATTACGTTATAATTCCGCCCCTTCCGGTCACCGCGGTTGCCGGCAGGAAAGCCCTTTTTTCAAGTCAGGAATTGTCATGAGTCTGCTGTCGCACCAGATCGAGCTGCTGTCCCCCGCCAAAACTGCCGAAATCGGCCGTGAAGCCATCCTGCATGGCGCGGATGCGGTGTATATCGGCGGCCCCGGTTTTGGTGCCCGGCACAATGCCAGCAACAGCCTCGAAGACATTGCCGGGCTGACACAGTTTGCCCACCGCTACCATGCGCGCATCTTTGCCACGCTCAATACCATCCTGCATGACGCCGAGTTGGAAGCCGCGCGCAAGCTGATCTGGCAGCTGTACGATGCCGGCGTGGATGCACTGATCATTCAGGACATGGGCATTCTGCAGATGGACCTGCCCCCCATCGAACTGCATGCCTCCACCCAGTGTGATATCCGCGATGCCGACAAGGCGCGCTTTCTGGCCGATGCCGGCCTGTCGCAGCTGGTGCTGGCGCGTGAACTGAGCATTCCCGACATCAAGCGCATTGCCGCCCGCGTGGGCGATGCCGCCACCATCGAATACTTCATCCACGGTGCCTTGTGCGTGGCCTTCTCCGGCCAGTGCTTCATCAGCCATGCCGATACCGGTCGCAGCGCCAACCGTGGCGATTGCTCGCAAGCCTGTCGCCTGCCTTACACCCTGACTGACAAGGACGGCGGGGTGGTGGCCTTCGACAAGCATTTGCTGTCGATGAAGGACAATAATCAGAGCCGTAACCTGGAAGCCCTGCTGGATGCTGGCGTGCGTTCGCTGAAGATCGAAGGCCGCTACAAGGACGTGAGCTATGTGAAGAACATCACCGCTCACTACCGCCTGTTGCTGGATGAAATCATCGAACGCCGCCCGGAACTGGCCCCGGCCTCCAGCGGCAGCAGCGAAATCTTCTTTGCGCCTGATCCGGACAAGACCTTCCACCGTGGCAGCACCGACTACTTTGCCACTGGCCGCAAGATCGACATCGGTGCCTTTGATTCGCCCAAGTTCGTCGGCGTCGGGCTGGGTGTGGTGCACAAGGTGGGGCCGGACTGGCTGGAGATTGCCACCCCGGAAACCATGAGCAATGGCGACGGCATCAACTTCATGAAAAAGCG
>JAFANL010000197.1 GCA_019232735.1 Aquitalea sp.
TCGCGCAGCAGGGCAAACAGCATGGCATTGCCCTGCTCGAACTGCGGTTTCTCGCCGCGGATCATGGCCGTCAGCTGGCGCTGATTGACGAAGTCAGTAGCGCGGCGCAGCGGCGAGGTAGCCCAGGCATATTGCGCCACCCCCAGGCCGATATGCGGCTCGGGACGGGTGGTCATGCGCACCTTGCCCATGCTCTGGGCACGGTACATGGCCGGGATATCCGCTTCTGCCAGCATGCGGCCCCATTCGCTGTTGGCCAGAATCATCAGTTCCGACACCAGCTTGTCCATCGGCGCGCCGCGCTTGCGCAGGGTAATCAGCACCTTGCCATCGACCACATCGAAGTTGTAGTCCATCTGCACCGGCCGGGTGGGATCATATTTGCCACGGCGCTTTTCCAGCGCATTGGCAAAATGCCACAGCCAGGTCAGCTCGCGCTTGAACGGGTAATCCACACCGGGATCGTTCAGCAGGGTATCTTCGTTGAACTGCTGTTCCAGCTGGGCGTGACGCAGGTTGGCCGCAATACGCACCCGCTCGATACGGCTTTCGTAGGCCACCGGTTCAAACTCCGGCGTCACATCCACATACAGGCTGAGGGCCGGGCAATCCTGGCCTTCCTGCAGGGTGAAGGCCTGCACCACATCGTCCGGCAGCATGGTGATCTTGTCGCCGGGGAAATACACGGTGGACAAGCGGCCCCATACCAGCTTCTCGATGTCGGAATCGACCGGCACGCCCAGCGTGGGGGCGGCAATGTGAATGCCCACGCGCTTGTTGCCATCCGGCAGATCAACCACGGACAGGGCATCGTCGATTTCGGTGGTGTTGGCATCATCGATGGAGAAAGCCGCGACCTCCGCCAGCGGCAGTTCTACCGGCAACTGTGGCGGCGCATATTTGCCAAAACCGCTGCCCTTGGGGAAATACTCCATCAGGAAGCCGGCCATCAGGTAGTCCGGCACCGAGCTGATGCCACCCACGGCTTGCGCCAGCTTGAGCGGTGGCTGGTTCAGCTCACGTGCGGCCTGATCGAAGGCTTTGAACTCCAGCGTGTTTTTGTCTGGTTTCCACAACAGTGTCATTAACTGTTTGTGGATGGCTTCCGGCAGGCTGCCCGCCTTCAGTTCGGCCACCCAGCCATCGATCTGCTCTTGCTCGCGTTTCTTGCGCTCAATGCCGGCCAGTGCCGCTTGCAGCGCTTCGGTCGGGGCTTTTTTATAGCGGCCCTTGCCCTTTTTGTAAAAATACATGGGGGCGCCATACACACAAAGGATGATGGCGGCACTCTCCAGCGCCGAAGGGGTATGGCCCCAGTAATCGGCCGCCAGCATTTCGTGGCCGAACTCTTCTTCGGGGCTGCACTCCCACAGAAAATCAAGGTCGATTTCACTGGCCATTTTTTCCGCGCCGGGAAGAAAATCTGCCAAAGTCGAGCTAAACTCCAGGAAAACATTGCTTGATTTGATCTTGGCCCGCTTGCCATGCAAAGTATCTACCTGCAGGCTGGCGTCAGAGCGGGAAACCACTGTACCAACCTTGAAGGAACCGCTTTCTTCGTAAAATACGTTCATTTGCGTGCCAACTGATTCATTAAGCCAAAATTATAACATTTCGTATCCAGGCCCTGCGCCACTTTGCAGTCAGCTTGCATCATCGATATGCACTATGCGGCCCGCACAAGCCGCGACGCCTTCATCACCATGCGCATGTCAGCAGGAATCGGGAACCAATATGAAGCTGGGAAGTAACGCAAATTTTTCGGCCAGAGAACATGCCGCCCGTGAGATCGACCGCATCGGTCACATGCTGGTCACCCGCTGGGATCGTTCGCTGGCAACCCATTTGTTGTCATTGGTCAGCAATCTGGAGCGCTATATTCTCGGAGAGAATGTCACCCAGCTGACGGCCGAATGTGGCCAGTTGCGTGAGTTGCTGCAGCAATGGCTGTTGCAGAACGACAGCAGCCCGGATGAATCCGACCGCTACGGCCAGTTACGCCATCATCTGGGCATCGTCAGCCAGCTGGGCATGATGGAGACCTTGCAGACGCTGCCGGATCACGATGCCAATGGTCTGTCGGCACAGGGGCCGCACCTGATCTATCTGTGGATGCCGCCCAGCGAGAAGGCCCACAATCTGGCCGAACAGCTGTCCTGTTATGGCTTCCTGGTCAGAACCATGCATCAGGCATCAAAATTGGCACAAGCCTTGCAAGAGGCCACGCCAGCCGCCGTGGTGGCGTATACCGAATTTTCCCCAACGGATCCCATCTTTGCACTGGCCGACACCATCCGTGGTCTGTGTCCGCTGCTGTTCAGTTCACCACGCTATGATTTCGAAGCGCGCGTGCAAGCCGTTCGCTCCGGGGCCTCGGGCTTCCTGGCCTGGCCGCTATTGGCCCATGAGCTGATAGACAGCCTGAGTTTTGGCGACCTGGGGGAAAAGCGTGATCCCTTGCGGGTCATGATCGTCGAGGACATGGCCTCGCTGGCCGGCCTGTACGCCAATGTGCTGAACCGTCATGGTGTGGATGCCCTGCAAGTGACCGAACCGGCACGCGTGCTGGACAGCATCGTGCAGTTCCGCCCCGACCTGATCCTGATGGACATGTACATGCCGGAATGCAACGGCATGGAACTGGCACAGATCATCCGCCAGCAAAGGCTGCTGGATGGCATTCCCATCCTGTTCCTGTCGGTGGAAAAACGGCAGTCCATCCAGCTGGATACCCTGACGCTGGGGATAGACGGCTTCCTGACCAAGCCGGTGGCACCGGACGAGCTGGTGGTAACCGTCATCAACCGGGCACGGCGTTATCGCAAGCTGCGTTCCTACATGATCAATGACAGTCTCACCGGCCTGCTCAACCATTCCCATCTGTATGCCCAGCTGGAATACGAGGTATTGCGTGCCAAGCGTGATGGGCGTGCACTGTCGCTGGTGATGCTGGATCTGGATCACTTCAAGACCATCAACGACACCTACGGGCATCCAGCCGGGGATGAGGTGCTGGTGAATCTGGCGCGCTTCCTGAAAGAACGCCTGCGCCGCTCCGATCTGATCAGCCGTTACGGTGGCGAGGAATTTGCCATCGTGCTGCCAGGTACCCAGACCAAGGATGCGGTGCGCATCATGGATGCCCTGCGCCAGGCTTTTGCCCAGATCGAACAGCGCAGCGGCCAGCAAACCTTCTGCCAGACCTTCAGCGTGGGCGTCAGTTCACTGGCCTCGGCCACGGATACCACCCAGCTGGTGCAGCAGGCAGATGACATGCTGTATCTGGCCAAGAACCGGGGGCGCAACCGGATTGAAGCCTATACGCCGGAACAAACCCTGGCGGGCCGAGGAACATCAGGCTCCTGAGCCGACCCGCCCAGACAAAACGCCCGCAATGCGGGCGTTTCTTTTTGTTGGCTCTGGCGAGCGCTCAGACGGCATCGGCCAGGACCAGCCGCACATTGTGTTCTTCCAGCAGCTTGGCCAGCGATTCCGGCGGCTCGGCATCGGTAAACACCGTGTGGAATTCGCTGATATGTCCCATGCGTACCAGGGCATTGCGACCGAACTTGCTATGGTCGGCCGCCAGATAACGGTGACGCGCATTGGCCATCATGGCCTGGGCCACGCGCACTTCGCGGTAGTCGAAGTCCAGCAAGGAGCCATCGGTCTCGATGCCGGATACGCCGATGATGGCGTAATCCACCTTGAACTGGTTGATGAAGTCCAGCGTAGCCACCCCGGTAATGCCGCCATCACTGGCCCGGACCACACCGGAGGTAATCATCACGGTGAAATCGGGATTGGCGGACATGATGGACGCCACGTGAATATTGTTGGTGATGACACGCAAACCCTTGTGGGTAATGGTCAGCGCCTGGGCTACCGCCTCGATGGTGGTGCCTATGCTCATGAACAGCGAGGCATGGTCCGGGATGCTGCCGGCGATCATGTCGGCAATATGTGCCTTTTCGCTCTGGAATTTTCCTTTGCGCGCAAAATAATCCTCGTTCTCCACGCTGCTGCCCAAGGCAGCACCACCATGGTAACGGCGCAGCAAATTGTCTTCGCACAGCTGGTTGATATCACGGCGAATGGTCTGCGGCGTGACATCGAGCAGCCGGGCCAGCTCCTCGATCGGCATGAAGCCGTTTTCGCGGACCAGCTGCAGAATCTTGTCGTGACGGGGTGAGCGGCTCATAGGGATTCGATTCCGAAAATCATGTTTAGTTACTAACATATTTTCCGGTCAAAGAGCAATGCCAACGCGCATCAAGTTGCCGCTGCCGACGGCTGTCGCAGCGGCGGACACAGCGCTTACAACACGGCGCGCAAGGCTGCTTCGGCCAGCACCCGGGTGGTATCGACGGCGGGCATGCCGCAGTTGGCATCGTTCAACACCAGCGGCAGTTCGGTACAGGCCAGCGCCACGCCATCGCAGCCTTGCTCGCGCAAGGACTGCACCACCTGCAGCAGGGCTTGCAGGCTGGCGGCACTGGTTCTGCCCGTGGGTACCAGTTCGTCGAAAATCACCTGCTGGACCAATGCTTGTCCAGCCGGCGCCGGAATCACTTCTTCGATGCCCAGTGCCGCCAGCGGCTCACGGTACAGGTGAGCGGCCATGGTCCAGCGGGTGCCCAGGATGCCCAGCCGCCGCAGGCCAAGGCGCTGGCTCTCTGCCGCCACCACATCCAGCATGCTCAGTACCGGCAGCGGCGCGCGTGCCTGGATGCCGGCAATCTGGCGGTGCACGGTATTGGCGGGGATCACGGCCAGCTGTGCCCCTGCGGCAGACAGCCGTTGCAGCGAACCGACGATGGAGTCCTCGACAATATCCCAGCGATCCTCCAGCTGGGCGGCGTGCACCACGCCGAAATCCGGCTGGTCCAGCACGAAGCGGGGATGATGGTGATGGCCACCGCACAGGCTGGCTGATAGCTGATGCATCTTGGACAGGCAATCCAGCGCCCCGGGAACGGTAACACCGGCGATACCGATAACAGGTAAATTCATGTTCATTGTCGACCTTCAGATTTCCGACAGGGCTGGCGGCTGCCACTCCTGCCGCTCCAGGAAATGCTCCAGCGGCATGGGCCGGGCGTAGCGGTAGCCCTGCAACAGATGCACATCATGTTGCTGCAGGTATTCCTGCTGCAATTGTGAGTCCACCCCTTCGGCCACCACGGCCAGCCCCAGCTTGGCCGCCAGTTGCAGAATGCTGTCGAGGATATCAGCGGACAGGCTGTGGCTGCCAATCCCCGCCACGAAACTTTTGTCGATTTTCAATTCATCCACATCCAGTTTTTGCAGGTAGGACAAGCTGGAATGGCCGGTGCCAAAATCGTCGATGGCAATGCGCACCCCCAGATTGTGCAAGCGCTCGAACAAGGCATCGGTCACCGGACCGGTGGCAATCAGCTCGCGCTCGGTCAGTTCCAGCGTCAACAGGATGCTGTTGGCGGGAAACGCCGCCAGGAAGGTGGCACAGTCCTGCGGCAGCGAGCCATCCGCCACATGGGCGGCACTGACATTGAAACTGATCTGGAAGCCCTCCGGCAGACCAACGCCTCCCAGCCTGGCTGCCACCTGCTGCATCAGCAGACGGGTCATCGGGATGATCTGACCGGTGGATTCGGCAAAGGGAATGAACAGATCCGGCAGAACCAGGCCTTCCTGTGGATGCTGCCAGCGAATCAACACCTCCACGCCATGCCAGGCCAGATCCTTGGCGCGCACCAAGGGCTGCAGGTAGGGGATGAACTCCTGCTGGCGCACGGCGCGTTGCAGTTCCCGGCGCGGCCCGCCACTACGCAGCATGGCACGGTGGCACAGCCAGCTGAACAGCAGGCTCAGGATGAACAGCAACAGCAGCAGGTCAAGCTGTCCCAGCACCCGGCTCCACAACATGGCCGTCATGGAGTAGGAAACATCCACCTGCATCGGATAATGGCGGGCTTTCAACGAGCTGAACTGCAGACTGTCACGCGCCGGCGACTCGGTGCTCAGTCGACCCTGATTATCCAGCCACTGTGTTCCTATCCGCAGATAGAAGGTGCTGTTTGCTTGCAGCGATGTCAGCCGGTCCCTGATATAGGTGCTATCCACCGCCACCAGCACCCCTTTGCCAGCATCGTGGCGGGCATCCTGCCACAGGATCAGCAAGGGGTGATGAGGCGTCAGCTTGTTCCCGGACAGCAAAACCAGCCGGCTTTGCTCCGGGTACTGTGCCGACAGGGAGGGAGGATGCCAGCCGACGACCGTATCACAATACACTCGACCGGCTTGGTCGAGCAGGCGCAGGGAGCGCACATAGGGCTCGGCGGTCACCAACCGGCGCATCTCGGGAAACACCGTCTCGCAGCGTAGGTCAGGCTGGGCTTGCAACTGCTGGCCGGCATGTTCGGCATGGATCAACATGCGTTCGATCTGCTCGTTCTTGAAGGCCAGCTGCGTCAGGATGGTGTTCTGGATGTCCGAGCGCAGCTGATAAAACATCAAGCCATAGCTGAGCAACAACAAGGCCAGTCCGGGCAGGATGATCAGCACCATGCGCTGCCCGGCCTTGAGCGGACGGAGTGAGGGGAACTGCATGCGGTCTCCAGCGGGAAGGCAATACAGGTCCCACTGTAGGCCAATAAAAAACCGCCGAGAGCGGCGGTTTGATTTGAAAGTGTCTTAACTGATCAACTTGCCAGTCTTGCCTTGTGGCGGGCAATCTGGGCACGCACCTGGTTCGGCGCGGTGCCACCCACGTGGTCACGCTGGGCCAGACTGCCTTCCGGGGTCAGTACCTGATAGATGTCCTGCTCGATCAGCTGGCTGAACTGCTGCAGCTCTTCCAGCGACAGATCGGCCAGATCCACGCCACGACCTTCGGCATAACGCACGCTCAGGGCCACCACTTCGTGGCTGTCGCGGAAGGGCAGGCCCTTCTTCACCAGGTAGTCGGCCAGATCGGTAGCAGTGGCAAAGCCCTGCAGCACGGCAGCGCGCATGGCTTCCGGCTTGACGGTGACGCCACGCATCATGTCGGCGTAGATGCGCAGGGTGTCGATCAGGGTGTCCACGGTGTCGAACAGCGGTTCCTTGTCTTCCTG
>JAFANL010000046.1 GCA_019232735.1 Aquitalea sp.
GTTGCTGTCCCTGCCATTGATGCTGGTGCTGTTTGTGGTGATGCCACGGCTGCCTGGGCCCTTGTGGAGCATGCCGCATGACCAGCATGCCGCATCGACCGGCTTGTCCGACAGCATGGAGCCGGGGAGCATCAGCCAGCTGGTGCAACAGCGGGAAGCCGCCTTCAGCGTGGTGTTCCAGGGGCCGTCACCCAAGCCGAGCGAGATGTACTGGCGAATCATGATCTTTGATGATTTTGATGGCCGCCGTTGGCAGAACGTTCGCGGTCTGGGGCAGGAGCGGGTGCAATTGCTGGGTGGCCATCCGGTGACCTACAGCCTGACTGGCAAGCCAGCCAAATCCCGTCTGCCTTTGCTGGATTATCCGCTGTCCGCACCCACTGGCGGTGTGCTGGAGCCCGGCAGCTTGTTCAAGCTGCCAAAAGATAGTGATGACTTGTTCCGCCTGCAGGCAGAGAGCCTGCCGGGCAGCCATTACCATACGGTACTAAGCCGTAGCGATCAGGATTTCTACCGCCACCTGCCTCCGGGGAATCCGGCCAGCCGTCAACTGGCCATGCAATGGCGGGCGCGCAGCGAAGACGGCGCAGGTTTTGTGCGAGAGGCGCTGCTGCATTTCCGTCTGGGGGGCTTTGCCTATACCTTGAATCCACCATTGCTGAAAAGCGAAGACGGTATTGATGAGTTCATGTTCAGCAGCCGGCAAGGGTTTTGCGAACATTACGCTTCGGCATTGGCCTTCATGGCGCGTGCTGCCGGCATTCCGGCGCGGGTGGTGTCGGGATATCAGGGAGGGCAGTTCAATCCGGTAGGCCAATTCTGGCAGGTCAACTCATCCGATGCCCATGCCTGGGTTGAAGTCTGGCTGGAAGAAAGCCGTGAATGGTTGCGCGTGGATCCGACCGCTGCCGTTTCACCCAGCCGTGTGGAGCAGGGCCTTGCTCAGAGCATTCCTGCCATGCAGGAACAGTTGCCGGGACTGGGGCGCAGCATGCCTGTCTGGCTGTTGCATGTACAGCAGAACTGGCAGGCCGCTGGCTTCGCCTGGCAGCAATGGGTCGTGGGTTATGATGCAGGCAAGCAGCTGGGGCTGTATCGCTTGCTGGGGCTGGGCGATCAAGTGGATAGCGCCGCCGTGTTGCGCGCATTGTTGATGGGTGGTGCATTGGCCTGCCTGCCCTTGTTACTGCTCTGGCGCCATCAACGTGGTGGTTCCCCGTTGCAGCAGGGTAGGACAAGGCTGGTGCAGATACTGGCGCGGCAGGGGGTTGTCATCACGGCCAGTGATGGTCCGCTGGACATGCTGAACAAGGCACGCCGTATGCCTGAGCCGGATTATCGCCAGCTCAAGGTCTTGTTGAAAGAATACGCGGCCATGCGTTATCGCCAGCCTTCCCAGACAGCAGGGCAGGCCCGGCAGTGGCTGCGACAGGTGCGGGCTTTCAAGCCCGCTGCTAGCCGGAATAAACGTCGCTGATGCGGAAGAGTGAGGCCGGTTGGCATCTAGAATAAAGAAACCCCGCCGGTATGGGCGGGGTGGCTGGTGAGTTGATGCTGTACTTACAGCAAAAAGTCCCGCGAGATACCCTTGCGGCGCAGGATGCGGCGTAGCTGCTCCAGGCCTTCGATCTGAATCTGCCGTACACGCTCACGAGTCAGATTCAAGGCGGCTGCCAGTTCTTCCAGCGTGCAGATTTCATGGCCATTCAAGCCGTAACGGCGCTCGATCACCATGCACTGCTTTTCATTCAGCTGGGAGAGCCAGTCTTTGACAAACATTTCCAGCTGGTTGTTGTGCAACTGGATTTCCGGCTCTTCATGCTGCTCATCCGGAATCGATTCGCCAATCGACAGCATGGGGTCGATGTCCAGCGGAGCATCCAGCGAGGCCATGCGCTCATTCAGGTTCATCACCTTGCGCACATCTTCCACCGGCTTGCCAACCAGATGGGCGATTTCGTCCAGTGTCGGCTCACGACCAATCTGGCTTTCCAGATGGCGCGAAGCCCGCAGGTAGACGTTCAGCTCCTTGATGACATGAACCGGCAGGCGGATGGTGCGCGACTGGTTCATGATGGCGCGCTCAATGCTTTGGCGAATCCACCAGGTGGCATAGGTGGAGAAGCGGAAACCGCGTTCCGGGTCGAACTTTTCCAGCGCATGCATCAGGCCGATATTGCCTTCCTCGATCAGGTCGAGCAGGGCCAGTCCACGGTTGATGTAGTGCTTGGCAATGTTCACGACCAGGCGCAGATTGTGTTCGATCATCTTTTGCCGGGCAGCAAACTCCCCAGCGACCACGCGCCGTGCCAGTGCCAATTCCTCTGCCGGTGTCAGCAGGGCGTTGTTCCCGATATCGTTCAGATAGATCTGCGTGACATCGGCGACTTCTTCGGTAACGCTCTGGCGCTCGGCAGCCTCTTCGGTATCTGCTTCAGCGGCAGCTTCTTCGATGGCTTCTTCTTCAAGAACTTCCTCTTCTTCGAGGATATCGCTGTCTTGGCTCATAACTCCCCCCGCTACAGTGGCTCCTGGCAAGGGGAATCTTCCCCGGGTCAGGATTTGTTGTCTAGGTATTGCATGGGATCAACCGGTTTCCCGAAACGGCGGATCTCGAAATGCAGTTTTACCTGATCGGCATCGGTATTGCCCATTTCGGCAATCTTCTGCCCTTTCTTGACGGTTTGACCCTCCTTGACCAGTAACTGACTGTTATGGGCGTATGCAGACAGGAAGGTCTTGTTGTGCTTGATGATGATGAGCTTGCCATAGCCTCTCAAGCCGTTTCCGCTGTATACAACCTTGCCATCGCCAGCAGCAAGCACCGACTGTCCGGTACGTCCGCTGATATCCACCCCTTTATTACTGTCCGAATAACCGCGGATGACTTTGCCTTCCGTCGGCCAGATCCAGGCGACTGCGTCTTCCCCTGCAGGGGCCTGGGATTTTTCTTCTGATTTCTGTTTATTTTCCGATATTGCAGCTGGCGAGCTACTGTCCTTTTTGTCGATTTGGACGGCAGGTGCCGAGGCTATGCCACCTTTGGTGGCTGGAATTTTCTTACCAGTACTGCCTTCGCTTTGTTGTGCCAGTGCTTTGCCGGCGTCTTCCGAATAAGGCAGTTTGAGTGCTTTGGGATAGTTTTTGCTGTTAGCTGCTACGCCACTATTTTCTACACCGGTATTGCTACCGTTGCTGGTACTGACGGTTTCCGGCGCTTTGGGGGCATTACCAATAATAGTGCTGCTTTGTCCATCTGGTGGGGTCAGGCGCAGAACCTGGCCAACCTTGATATTGGTGTCCGACAGATTGTTCCATGCCGCGACATCTTTGTATTTCAGCCCGTTGTTCAAGGAAATCCGAAACAGGTTTTCACCAGGCTGTACCACATGGGTCTTTTCGCCACTGCCAGCCATCACGCTGGGCTTGGCAACAAGGCTGCCTCCGGCCTTGTAAGGCGTAGCAACCGCCGATTCAACAACCGGGGCTGGTGCTGCGGCTACGCTGGCCTGCTTGCTGGTGCTGCCTGCTGCTACGCTAGCCGGGCGGGCGGCTTCTACTGGAGCCGCTTGTTGAACCATGCTGCTGCAACCGCTCAGAACGACTGCGCTCAGCGATACCACCAGCCAACGCTTTGAATGCTGTATTTGCATGCCTAGAGAATTTATATGTCAGTTAGTTGGGTTTTGTAAATTGCCACACAGGTATTGTGTTGTGTTTTTGCAAGATTTAGTTACGACCGGGCAATAATGGTACAAATTTGACCGGATCAAGCCGCGTCTTTTGCAGCCCTTGCGAGGTTTTTTCCAGCAACCACAAATGCTGCTCTGTTTCACCGATAGGCATGATCAGACGTCCGCCATCAGCCATTTGTTCCACCAGTGCCTCGGGAATATTGCGTGCTGCTGCGGTCATGATGATACCGGCAAATGGTGCGGCTTCCGGCAGACCAAAATGGCCATCGCCGTGGACGAGCCGGGCATGAACCAGCTTGGCTGCCCGTAGATTGCGTCTGGCCTTGTCCAGCAATACGCCCAGTCGTTCAATCGAATATACCTCAGCACCGGTCTTGAGCAATACAGCGGTCTGATAACCGCAACCGGTTCCGATTTCCAGTATTTTCCCGGGTTGACGGCCAGCCAGCAGGATTTCGGTCATCTTGGCCACGGTATGTGGTTGCGAGATGGTCTGACCATGACCGATGGGCAGTGACACATCGTCATAGGCACGGGTGGCCAGTGCCTGATCGACAAACAGATGACGCGGTACTGCAGACATGGCATTCAAAACGCGTTCGTCCTGTACGCCTGCCTGCCGCAAGCGTTCTACCATGCGCTTGCGGGTTCGATCAGACAACATGCCATAGGCCTGGTTGTCTTGTGTCACGGATGAAGCCATGTGTTGATTCCGTCCAGTTGGCCGAAAGCGGTGAGGTCCAGCATCAGCGGGGTGACGGACACATGTTGGTCCGCGATGGCTGCGAAGTCGGTGCCGGTGCCGGCATCTTGTACGCTGCCGACCGGGCCTACCCAGTATATCGTCTCTCCGCGCGGATTCTTTGCTTTGATGACAGGTTCGGCTTGGTGGCGTCGTCCCAGGCGGGTGACTTGCAGGCCACGCAGCGCTTCGACAGGGATGTCCGGCACATTGACATTGAGCAGTACGGCTTGTGGCAATGGTTGCTGTTTGAAACGTGTGATCAGTTGTTCTGCCACGTTTGCGGCACTGGCAAAGTGCTGACCACTGTAACCCGCCAGCGAGATGGCAACGGAGGGAATGCCCAGCAGAAAGCCTTCGGTCGCCGCCGCGACGGTACCGGAATAAATGGTGTCATCGCCCATATTGGGGCCGTGGTTGATGCCGCTGAAAATGATATCGGGCCGGAAGTCCAGCAGGCCTGTGACGGCAAGGTGCACGCAGTCGGTCGGGGTGCCATTGACATAGTGAAAACCATTGGCTGCCTTGCGTACCGTCAACGGGCGGTCCAGTGTCAGCGAGTTGCTGGCCCCGCTGCGGTCACGTTCGGGCGCGACAACGACGACCTCTCCATGACGGGCCAGCGTTTCCGCCAGGGCGTGGATTCCAGGGGCAAAGTAGCCATCATCGTTGCTGAGCAGGAACTTCATGCTGTGTTTCCATATTGGACGCATGATTGTATCGCTGCCTGCGCCATGTGGAAAACCGTCATGGCATGACAGACAAAGAAAAACCCGCCGTAGCGGGTTACAGATCAGGCGTAGTAGCGCTGGCTGAAGTCCAGCATCCGTTCGATGGGAATGCGGGCGGCATCCATCTGTTCGGCACTCAGGTAGTCGATGCGCAGGCCTTCGCCCTGTTGGGCGCGCTTGACGGCATCGATGGTGTTCATCTTCATGTAAGGACAGGAATTGCACTGACAGCCGGCGTAGATCGGCGCCTGACGCAGGTCCAGGTCGGGACGGGCCAGTCCCATGTTGTACAGGATGCCGTCTTCAGTGGCGACAAAGATGACGGCCTTGCTGTCGCCCTGGAAGGCTTTCACCCAGTTCAGCATGCCGGAGGTGGAGCCGACATAATCGGCCTTTTTCAGTACCGGCAGTGGGCTTTCCGGATGGGCGATCAGGTATTTTTCACCTGTTGCCGCCGCAAAGGCTTCGTCCAGTGCGGCTTCGTTGAATTTGTCGTGCACTTCGCACACGGCAGACCACAACGGCATGTCATAGCCGTATTGATCGTTCAGATAACCGCCCATATTGCGATCCGGCGAGAAAATCACTTTTTTCCCTTCGGCATGCAGGTGGGCAATGATGTCATCGACGTTGCGGCTGGTGACGATCCAGTCGGACAGTGCCTTGTGTTCGGCGCTGGAATTGATATAGGACACGTGCACATGATCGGGGTGGCTTTCGCGCCATGCCTTGAGTGCACTGACATCGGTCTGGGTCACCAGAGAACAGGTAGAGCCTGCGTCCGGCAGGATGACCTCAGCTTGCGGATTGAGGATTTTTGCGGTTTCGGCCATGAAGCGGACGCCGGCAAACACGATGATGTCGGCATTGGCTTCTTTGGCATACAACGACAGTTCCAGGCTGTCTCCCACCTTGTCGGCCATCTGCTGGATTTCCGGCTGGGTATAGTAGTGGGCAAGGGTGACGACACGCTTCGTCATGATGAGCTGACTCCTGCTCGCCCGGCATGCTGCAAGCGGGCTGAATAAAGATGTTGCGATGCAAGACACATGGCTTGCCAAACAAGCAAGAGTAGCAATATTGCAGTGCGATTACCACCAGTAAACCGCGTTTGTCGCCGACGGAAAGTCGATGTCTTTGCTATAAAATTCATTTGTAAGGCGCTTGCCCGAAGTCAACATGACAGGGTGATGTTTGCGGCAGGATGAAGTCCTTGCATCGGACCGGTGCAAGGTGGCGTCGCAGTGCTGAAATGTGCGGCAGATGGCGGGATTATCGTTATTCCTTATTGTGCGCCGCACAATACTGCCGCAACATGGCTGGGAAATAATGCAGCTTTGCTGCTGCAAGCCATTGTGCAACAACACTATTCCACCCTGGATTGCCATGCCGTCTGCCCGGCGGCTTGATGATGTTTTTTGCTTGATTTAACTGAACTGGAACCGCGCCATGAGGCCTCATTACCTTACTCCGCTCTTTTCACCGCGCAATGTTGCGGTTGTCGGTGCCAGTGATACCCCCGGGTCCATTGGTCAGGCGGTATTTGCCAACCTGCTGGCGGGCAACTTCCAGGGCAAGCTGTTCCCGGTCAATCTGAATCACAAGGTGGTGGGGGGGATTCCGGCGGTGCCTTCGGTACGCCTGATCGAACCGGCCATCGATATGGCCGTGGTATGTACGGCGATTCGTACCTTGCCGGCCATCATCAAGGACTGTGGCAAGAAGGGCATCAAGGCCGTATTGCTGGCCAAGGAATTTTCCGACAGCGAGCAGCTGGAACGGGAAATCCTTAACGAATCCGTTTCCATCGCCCGCCATTACGGTATTCGCGTGCTGGGGCCGAATGTATTGGGCCTGATGCGACCGGTGGCCGGTTTCAATGCCACCAATTACACCAGTAAGGTGCGGCCGGGCAATATGGCCCTGGTGTCGCAATCTTCCGCCCTGTGTACCGCGATGCTGGACTGGGCCGACAGCAAGGGCATCGGTTTTTCCAGCGTGATTTCCGTGGGCGATGCCCTGGATGTGGATTTTGGCGAGATTCTCGATTACCTGGTGGCGGACAACTTTACCCAGGGCATCTTGTTGCATGTTCACCACATTCACCATGCGCGGCGTTTCATGAGCGCGCTGCGTGCGGCTGCCCGCACCAAGCCGGTGGTGGTGATCAAATCCGGTCGCTATCAGGATGATGTCACCGGAGTGACCCATTCGAGCAATCTGATCGAGAGCGGCGATGTGTTCGATGCCGCGCTGTCGCGAGCGGGTGTATTGCGGGTGTCATCCATTGCCCAGCTCTTTACCGCGGCCAAGGTGCTGGCGGCCAATTTCCGCGTCGGCGGCAAGCGGCTGGCCATTGTGACCAACGGGATAGGCCCAGGCGTGCTGGCGGCGGACAGTGCCTACACCAATGGGGTGGAGCTGGCCAAACTGAGCGATTCCACCATGGAACTGCTCAATAACGCGCTGCCGCGCAATTGGTCGCATGGCAATCCCATCGACCTGATTGGCGATGCCAGCCCGGTGCGTTTCCGTACCGCGGTGAAAGCCTGTATTGATGATCCCAATGTTGACGGCGTACTGGTCATCTTCACGCCGCAAGCCGGCACGGACCACCTGACCACGGCACAGCTGATGATTGGCCTGCAGCGAGAGTCCAGCAAGCCGATGTTCCTGTCCTGGCTGGGGGATGCCAAGGTATCGGAAAGCCGGGACCTGTTTTCCAAGGCCAAGTGTGCGCATTTCCGTGCACCAGAATACGGCA
Source organism: Aquitalea sp. (assembly GCA_019232735.1). Classification (GTDB taxonomy): domain Bacteria; phylum Pseudomonadota; class Gammaproteobacteria; order Burkholderiales; family Chromobacteriaceae; genus Aquitalea. Next base: position 7,933 of record JAFANL010000046.1, read on the forward strand.
TCGAAGTGTTCCGCAACCTGGCGTCCTATAACTACAACCAGCAATTGCTGCTGCAGACGCCGGGTCCGCTGGAAGGCAAACGCGAGGCTCCCGATCTGAGTCGTGCACGTGCCGTGATTGCTGCCGCGATGTCCGAAGGACGGACCATTCTGTCGGAGCGCGAATCCAAGGAAGTGCTGGCTGCCTTCCGTATCCCCGTCAACCCGACCCTGCTGGCGCGGACCGAAGACGAGGCCGTGGTACTGGCCGAGCAGATCCACTACCCGGTGGTGCTGAAAATCGATTCGCCAGACATCATCTACAAGTCCGATGTGGGCGGGGTGGAACTCAACATCAGTAATGAAGCCACTTTGCGTACTGCTTTTCGCGGCATTCTGGAGCGTACCCACCAGGCCATGCCCGAGGCTCGCATTGACGGGATATCCGTACAGCCTATGCGCAAACGCCGCTTCGCCCGTGAGGTGATGGTCGGCGTCACTCACGATAGCGCGTTCGGGCCGGTGATCACCTTTGGCGCCGGCGGTATCGCCGTGGAAGTGATGCATGACCGTGCGCTGTCCTTGCCACCGCTCAACCAGTATCTGGTGGGTAGCATGATACGCAAGACCCGTATCGGCCAATTGCTGGGCGCATTCAAGAACCTGCCTGCCGTGGACATGGACGAGCTGGTGGATGTGCTGCTGCATGTGTCCGAAATGGTGTGCGAGCTGGCGGAACTGCGTGAAATGGACATCAACCCGCTGGTGGCCGATGAAAAAGGGGTCATCGCGCTGGATGCGCGCATTATCGTCGAGCCGCTGAAGCCGGATGTGAAGCGCTATGGCCACATGGCCATCATGCCCTATCCGATGCACATGGTACGCAGTGCCACGCTGACGGACGGCATGAAGGTCACCATCCGGCCCGTACGGCCGGAGGATGCCCAGATGCAGCAGGAATTCGTGCGCACCCTGTCGGATGAGAGTCGCTACAACCGTTATATGTCCAGTATCAAACAGTTGTCGCAAACCATGCTGGTGCGTTTCACCCAGCTGGATTACGACCGCGAGATGGCCCTGGCCATGACCTGCGAAACGGAAAACGGAGAAGAGCAGCAGGCCGTGGCCCGCTTCATCACCGATCCGGATAATGAAGGCTGCGAATTCGCCCTGGAAGTGGCAGACAAATGGCAGGGCAAGGGCATAGGCTACATCTTGATGAATGCGCTGTTTGATGCGGCGCGTGAGCAAGGCCTGACCGTGATGCGCGGCGAAGTGCTGGCCGGTAACAAGGGCATGCTCAAGCTGATGCACAAGCTGGGTTTTACCGTGGAAACCCACCCGGAAGACCGCGCGCTGACCATCGTGACCAAGATCCTGTAATCCGGCGCCTTACATCGCAGTGGCCTGCCGGCGGTGGCGTGTAGTGTGGTTTTTAACCGTCAAACTGCGCACTCCAGTTGGCAGATCGCGGCCGGATAGGCTGATCGGCGTATTAAGCGCTTGCAAGATAAGGGAAAAGTGCCATAGAATCGTGGGCTTTTCTACGATACCGTTTTTATCTAAGGACAATCGACAATGGTAGTGATTCGTCTGGCACGTGGCGGCGCCAAGAACCGTCCGTTCTACAACATCGTGGTGACCGATTCCCGTAACCGTCGTGACGGTCGCTTCATCGAGCGCGTTGGCTTCTACAACCCGGTAGCTAACGAGAAGGAAGAGCGCGTACGCCTGACTTCCGATCGTCTGAACTACTGGATCGGCGTTGGTGCTCAGGTTACCGACGCTGTAGCCAAGCTGCTGAAAGAGCAGAAGGTTGCTGCCTAATCGTTCGTTGACTCAACTAACGGACTAAGGCGCATGCGCAAAGAAGATCTCGTCTTGATGGGGTTTGTGCGTGGCGCCTTCGGTATCAAGGGCTGGATCAAGGTTCAGGCCGATACCGAATACGCTGACGGTCTGTTTGACTACCCGGTCTGGTGGCTGGGCAAGGATGACAGCTGGAAGCCGTACACATTTGAAAACGGGGCCGTGCAGCCCAAGGGCTTGTCCGTCAAGCTGCAAGGCATTGAAGATCGCGATTCGGCGGAAGCCCTGCGCGGTTTGCAGATTGCCGTACCCCGTAGTGAATTGCCGGAAGCTGGCAGCGACGAATATTACTGGTCCGATCTGATCGGCCTGTCTGTCGTCAATCAGCAAGGTGTGGTGCTTGGCAAGGTGACCGAACTGATGGAAACCGGTGCCAACGACGTATTGGTGGTAGAAGGTGAACACGGCCAGCGGCTGATTCCCTTTGTCGGCCAGTTCGTACTGGATGTCAGTCTGGCTGAGGCCCGCATTTCAGTGGACTGGGGTCTGGACTACTGATGCATATCGATGCCATCACGCTGTTTCCGGAAATGTTCGATGCCATCGCCCGCTTCGGTGTAAGCCAGCGGGCGCTTGATCTGGGCATTTGGGATTTCCAGAAATGGAATCCACGCGATTTCACCCATGACAACTATCGCCGTGTGGACGATCGTCCCTACGGCGGCGGTCCTGGCATGGTCATGCTGATCGAACCGCTGGAAGCTGCCATCGAGGCAGCCAAGGCGCGTCAGCAGGCGGCTGGTGTTGAGCAAAGCCATGTCATCTATCTGTCCCCGCAAGGTGCTGCCTTATCGCACGCCAAGGCGGAGGAGCTGTCCCGGCGTCCTGGCCTCATTGTATTGTGTGGCCGCTACGAAGGGGTGGATGAGCGCTTGATCGGGCGCCAGGTGGATGAGGAAGTTTCCATTGGCGACTACGTGTTGTCCGGTGGCGAACTACCGGCCATGGTGCTGATGGATGCAGTCATCCGACTGCTACCCGGCGTGCTCAACGATGCCCAGTCCGCTTATGAAGACTCATTTGTGAACGGACTCCTTGATTGTCCGCACTATACCCGTCCCGAAGAATATCAGGGCATGCGGGTGCCGGATGTACTCATGTCCGGTAATCATGCACTGATCGCCAAGTGGCGGCTGAAGCAGGCTTTGGGCAGGACGTGGCAACGTCGTCCCGATCTGCTGAAAGACCGCTCTTTGACAAAACAGGAATCTCGGCTGCTGGCAGAGTACCAGCAGGAACAAGATATCCGTAAAAAACCGGAGTAAAACATGGATCTGATCCAGAAACTCGAGCAAGAAGAAATCGCCCGCCTGGGCAAGACCATCCCGGAATTCGCTCCTGGCGATACCGTTGTGGTTCAAGTCAAGGTAAAGGAAGGTAACCGCGAACGTCTGCAGGCTTACGAAGGCGTTGTAATCGCCAAGCGTAACCGTGGTCTGAACAGCTCTTTCATCGTGCGCAAGATGTCCGCCGGTGAAGGTGTTGAGCGTACTTTCCAGTCCTACTCCCCGCTGGTGGCTTCCGTAGAAGTGAAGCGCCGTGGTGACGTACGTCGCGCCAAGCTGTACTACCTGCGTGGTCGTACCGGCAAGTCCGCACGTATCAAGGAAAAACTGCCGGCTCGCAAGCAAGGCTAATCCTGATACCGTCAGGTATGATAAAAGCGCAAGGCACACTGCCTTGCGCTTTTTTTATGTCTGCGAGTGGCAAGAGGAAGTCATGAGTGCGGAAAGCATAGACCGGTTTCTGGACCAGTTGTGGCTGAAAGATGGTCTGGCGACCAATACCCTGGCAGCCTATCGCCGTGATCTGGCCAAGCTGCAAAAGCAATTGCTGACGCAAGGGGCCGAACTGGACAGCGCCAGTCATGCCGATATCCAGCAAGCCCTGCTGGCTGCGGTGGAGGTAGAAAAGCCGGCTACCCGGGCCCGCCAGCTGTCTTGTCTGCGTCGTTACTACCAGTTTCTGCTCAGTAGTGGCAGCCGGCAGGATGATCCAACTACTCAGTTGGGGCAGCCCAAAATCGGGCAACGGCTGCCCAAGTCCTTGTCTGAAGGGCAGGTCGAACAATTGTTGCTGGCTGCCGATATCGCTACTCCGCTGGGTTTGCGCGACCGGGCCATGTTTGAAGTGCTGTATGCCTGTGGTTTACGGGTGTCTGAACTGGTGGGACTGAGTGTGCAGCAGCTGGACATGGTGACCGGGCTGCTTATTACACGGGGCAAGGGCAACAAGGAACGCATGGTGCCCTTGGGTGAGATTGCACTTGCCTGGCTGGAGCGTTATTTTCGCGAGGCTAGACCCTTGTTGCTGGCTGGTGCACAGTGCGATGCGGTATTCGTAACCCAGCGCAAGGCAGGCATGACACGGCAGATGGCCTGGCACCTGATCAGCCACTATGCCCGTCAGCAAGGCCTGCCACCGATCAGCCCGCATATGCTGCGGCATGCTTTTGCCACCCATCTGGTGAACCACGGTGCCGATCTGCGCGTGGTCCAGCTATTGCTGGGGCATTCCGATATCTCGACCACGCAAATCTATACTCATGTGGCCAGAGAACGGCTCAAGCAGCTGCACGCACAACATCACCCACGCGGTTGATTCCAAATAGTCGCGCATGAAAAACGCCCGCATCAGCGGGCGTTTCGTCGAGCAGGGAAAGCGGGCTTACGCCGGTTCTGCTGTCAGGGTTTCCGGATCGAACTGCAGCTCGACCACATCTTCGTCGTTGACCGTGACGGTGACCTCCCCGCCATTGGCCAGGCGGCCAAACAGCAATTCATCAGCCAGTGCCTTGCGGATGGTGTCCTGAATCAGCCGTGCCATCGGGCGCGCCCCCATCTGGGGATCAAAGCCGCGCTTGGCCAGGAAGGCGCGCAAGGCATCGGTAAAGTGGATTTCCACCTTCTTGTCGCTGAGCTGATGTTCCAGCTGCATCAGGAACTTGTCCACCACCTGCAGGATGATCTGCTGATCCAGCATCTTGAAGGAGATGGTGGCATCCAGCCGGTTGCGGAATTCCGGGCTGAACTGGCGCTTGTTATCGGCCATTTCATCACCGACCTCTTTGGACTGGGTAAAGCCCAGCGTCGGCTTGGACATGGCTTCGGCACCGGCATTGGTGGTCATGATGATCACCACATTGCGGAAATCAGCTTTGCGACCGTTGTTATCGGTCAGGGTGCCATGATCCATCACCTGCAGCAGGACATTGTAGATGTCCGGATGGGCTTTCTCGATTTCATCCAGCAGCAATACCGCATACGGGTGCTTGTTGATGGCTTCGGTCAATTGCCCGCCCTGTTCAAAACCCACATAGCCGGGAGGTGCGCCAATCAGTCGGCTGACTGCATGACGTTCCATATACTCGGACATGTCGAAGCGGATCAGCTCCACACCCAATACATAGGCCAGCTGCTTGGCCACTTCCGTCTTGCCGACACCGGTCGGGCCAGAGAACAGGAAGGAACCAATCGGCTTTTGCGGATTGCCCAGGCCGGAACGCGTCATCTTGATGGCACTGGCCAGGCTTTCAATGGCCTTCTCCTGACCGAATACCACATTTTTCAGATCGCGCTCCAGGTTCTTCAGCACATTCTTGTCATCCGAAGACACCGTCTTGGGTGGAATGCGGGCGATCTTGGCCACGATCTCTTCGATCTCAGACTTATTGATCACCTTTTTCTGCTTCGACTTGGGCAGAATCTTCTGAGCTGCACCAGCTTCGTCTATCACATCAATGGCCTTGTCCGGCAGGTGGCGGTCATTGATGTAGCGTGCAGACAGCTCGGCAGCGGTAGACAGCGCCGACTGGGTGTACTTCACCCCGTGATGCGCTTCGAAGCGTGACTTCAGACCCTTGAGAATCTCGATGGTCTGTTCCACGGTCGGCTCGGCAACGTCGATTTTCTGGAAACGACGCGACAGGGCATTATCTTTCTCGAAGATGCCGCGGTATTCGTTATACGTGGTGGCGCCAATGCAGCGCAGGCTGCCGTTGGACAGCGCCGGCTTCAGCAGGTTGGAGGCATCCAGCGTGCCGCCCGATGCCGCTCCGGCACCGATGAGGGTGTGAATCTCATCAATGAACAGAATGGCGTGTTCGTCCTCGGTCAGCTGCTTGATGACGGCCTTCAGACGCTGCTCGAAGTCACCACGATACTTGGTGCCAGCCAGCAGGGCACCCATGTCCAGTGCATAGACTGTCGCCTTGGACAGGACGTCGGGCACTTCGTTGTTGACGATGCGGCGGGCCAGACCTTCCGCGATGGCGGTCTTGCCCACGCCGGCTTCGCCCACCAGCAGGGGGTTGTTCTTGCGACGGCGGCATAGGATCTGCACCGTGCGCTCCAGTTCGGATTCGCGGCCGATCAAGGGGTCGATCTTGCCGTCGCGGGCCTGCTGGTTCAGGTTGAGGGTGTAGTTTTCCAGCGCACCGCCCGGGCTGGGGGATTGCTCCTCGCTGTCGGACTCATTGCTCTGCTCGCGCGGCTCCGGTGGGTGCTGTTGCGAGCGTTGCTTGGTGATGCCGTGCGAGATGAAATTCACCACATCCAGCCGCGAAATACCCTGCTGATGCAGGTAGTACACGGCATGAGAGTCCTTTTCGCCAAAAATGGCGACCAGGATATTGGCCCCGGTGACTTCCTTCTTGCCGGAGGATTGCACGTGCAAGATGGCACGCTGAATCACACGCTGGAAACCCAGCGTGGGTTGGGTTTCGACCTCGGCCTCGCCGGGGACGGTGGGGGTATGTTCGTCAATGAAATCGCCCAGCTGTTTTTTCAGCTGGTCGAGATTGGCCCCGCAGGCACGCAAAACATCAGCGGCTGAAGGATTATCGATCATGGCAAGCAGCAAGTGCTCCACGCTGATGAATTCGTGGCGCTTGCGCCTGGCGTCCATGAACGCCATATGCAGGCTTACTTCAAGCTCCTGGGCAATCATCAGTTTTCCTCCATTACGCACTGAAGCGGGTGCTGGTGTGCCTTGGCAAATTGCAGCACCTGCTCAACCTTTGTTGCAGCCACGTCTTTGGTATAAACGCCACACACGCCGTGGCCTTGCGTATGGACTTGCAGCATGATCTGGGTTGCCTTTTCCCGGTTCATGTGGAACAACTGTTGCAACACTTCCACCACAAATTCCATTGGGGTGAAATCATCGTTCAATAACAATACCTTATACATCGGGGGAGGGGTGGTCCTCACCCGTGACACCTCTTTGACGGCGTCGTCGTTGAACTGCGTGGACATGTCGACTTTCAGTAAAACTGCGGTTCACTTTAATTTTGGTTCCCCGTGACTTTTTTTCAAGGGGCGAGTGCGAATTCCTTTTGCACTTGACGCTATGACAATGGTTGCGTAGAAATGCAGTCAGGTGCTTGGCCTAGCTGTTTGGCATTCCCGGATAAGCCGGAATGGACAGCAGGCTTTAAGTTGGTCGGCCTCACCAGCCATTGTCAATCAAGGAAGTAACATGTCAATTGGTACCGTTAAGTGGTTCAACGACGCTAAAGGCTTTGGCTTTATTACCCCGGATGAGGGTGGTGAAGACCTGTTTGCCCATTTCTCCGCCATCAATATGCAAGGCTTCAAGACTCTGAAAGAGGGTCAACGTGTAAGCTTTGACATCGTTAGCGGCCCGAAAGGCAAGCAAGCGTCGAACATTCAGGCTGCCTGATCAGGCTCTGAATGTGCCAGGATTGCTAGGTAGGTTGATCGCCTGATCGACATACTGACAGATTCATAACAAAACCCGCCATCAGGCGGGTTTTGTTTTTGCCGAGCAGCGCTGGCTCAGGTCGGGCTGGGCCTTCGGGCCGAAGAACTGCCGTTTGAGCAGCAGGAAGGTCAGGCAGCCGACGCTGGCCAAGGTGAGCCAGGGCAGGGCTGGCAGCGCGTTGGCACGGCCGATATCGTAGAGCCAGCCTCCGCCCAGATAACCGGCAAATCCTCCCAGTGCCAAGCCGATGCGACTGCTGCCCATATAACTGGCTCTGGCTTGCGGGTTGGCCAGTCCGGCCACATAGGTTTCCCGCGCTGGTTCCATGATGATGGAGCCCAGGTAGAACACCGCCAGCACGACAAAAGCCAATAGTGGGTGGCTGACCAGCGCCATCAGCGCCAGGCTGAGCGTCATCAGGGCCAGGCCAATCAGCATGCGGGTTTCCCGACGTAGCCAGCGCTCTCCCAGTCGTGCCAGTGGATACAGCAGGCTGAGTGAGAGGCAGGTTTCCAGCGTGTACATCCAGCCGACGGCAGCCGAAGTGCCGGTGAGCTGCTTGATGCTGACCGGCACCAGCAGCATGATCTGTACCATCAGCATGTAGTAGCCGCTGAGCGTGAGCACGAAACGCATGAAGGTGCGATCAGCCAACACGGTTTTCATCGAGGCCAGTGGTGCCGCACCGCGCTGGCTGGCTACGCGGTAGGGTGGCAGCAGCATGGCGTTGGCCAGGGCGGCAATGATGAACATGATGGTCCCCCCCAGCCCCACCCATTCGAAATCAAAGCGTAGCAGCCAGGAGCCCAGCAAGGCCCCGATCACCGCCCCGGCGCTGTCCTGCATCATCAGGATGGAAAAGAAATGCGCCCTTTCCCGTGGCCGAACCAGCTTGGCCACCAGCGCATTGCGTGGCGGGTCGAACAGGGTTCCGCCCAGGCCGGACAGTATGCAGGACAGAATCAGCACCCAGGGGGTGTGGGCCATGGCCATCAGGGCGAAGCCCAGGGCGCGTAGCAGCATGCCGCCGACAATCAAGGGCTTGGCACCAAAACGGTCGGCCAGAGATCCTCCGAAAATGCCCAGTCCCTGCTGGGTGAATTGCCGGATGGCGAGTGCCAGGCCGACACTGGCGGCAGCCCAGCCCAGCTGGTCGACAAAATGCAGGCTGATCAGTGGAAATACCATGAAGAAGCCCAGCACGACCAGGATGTTGTCCAGCAGGATGAAGTACTTGCCCATGCGCCGGGCGCGGCTTGCGGATGCCATGTTTTCTCCCTATTGAAATGGCATTCTAGAGGGCGAATCAGCTATCATGTAACGGTATTTCTGGTAATAGTTAATATCGGATTTCTTTATGTCTGTATCTTTGGCGGATTTGCAGTTGCTGGTGGATGTGGCCGAACTGGGCAGCTTTAGCCAGGCGGCGGCACGGCGCGGTTGGTCACAACCGCAGGTGAGTCAGCGCGTGGCCTTGTTGGAGGATGAGCTGGGTAATACGCTGTTCCAGCGTCACCGCCGTGGTGCGACCCCTACGCCGGCCTGTCTGGCTTTCCTGGGGCCGGCCCGACAGTCGCTGGCGGCTTTCGCTCAGGCTCAGGAGGCGATGCAGGCTACGCCGGTATTACCCCGGCTGCATCTATCCTGCCTGCCATCGCTGGCTTCACCGGTGTTCGGGCTACTGTTGTCCCGTCTGGCTGATGCTCCGGTCGAAATCCGCTGCCACACCGATCATTCACAGCAGATCATGCAGGAGCTGCTGACCGGAGAGGTGGATGTCGGCTTCGTGCTCAAATGCCCGCCGATGTCCGGCATCCAGATGGAGCAGCTGTGGCGTTCTCCCATCGTGCCGGTGGTGGCTGCAGGCCATCCTCTGGCCCGTTCTGCAGGTCTGCTGCAACTGGCGGCGGTGGCGGAATATCGTATTGCTCCACAGTACTGGGGCGATGGCTGCGAGGAATTGATCCGGCAAATCCGGCTATCGCGCCCGCAGCACAGCGCCATTCACGCCATTCAGCCCGCTTCGGCGGCGCGGGAAATGGTGCTGCGTCACGGTTTTGTCTCCTTCATGCCCGAGCTGTCCATTCGCAGTGATCTGCGTGACGGTACCTTGGTACGGCTGGAGGTGGGCGATTTGCCGCTGTGGCAGTGGGAGGTGATGATGGCTTACCGTGCCGGCAAGCGCATGGACCCGGCCAAGGGCATCGTGCTGGAGGCGGCTCGTGCGCTGGCGGGGGAGTGCCAGCAAGGCTGATGACTGGCCGGATGGCGCTGATCACACCTCTGTTGAGTTGCCAGACATTGTGCCTGCTTTTCGCCGCGAGATCAGCCGTTTGCCTGATTGCGCAGGGGAAGCCTTGCTGGCCCCTGCCATAGCGCATGGGGGAGAGAGGACCTCGCCCTCCTGCTCGAAGGCGAGGTGTGGCGGGGTGTTACATGCGGGCGATCATGGCGTCGCCAAAGGCCGAGCAGGACACCTCGCTAGCTCCCTCCATCAGGCGGGCAAAGTCGTAAGTCACCTGCTTGTCGGCAATGGCCGCCTCCATGGATTTGATGACCAGATCGGCAGCCTCTACCCAGCCCAGATGGCGCAACATCATTTCCGCCGACAGGAT
>JAFANL010000099.1 GCA_019232735.1 Aquitalea sp.
CAGATTCCGCTCATCAGGAGAAAGATTCATGGCTAACAGCGCACAAGCTCGCAAGCGTGCACGCACAGCCCTTAAGCAGCGCGCGCATAACGCCAGCCTGCGTACTGCGTTCCGTACTGCAGTAAAGAAAGTGCTCAAGGCAATTGACGGTGGTGACAAGGCTGCGGCCAAGGTTGTGTTCCAGGCTTCCACCAAGGTTATCGATCGTATCGCTGACAAGGGCGTGTTCCACAAGAACAAGGCTGCTCGTCATAAGAGCCGTCTGTCCGCTCAGATCAAGGCCATGGCCTGATCCCAGCCCAGCGCTGAAAGATATGCAAAAAAGCCCCGCCGTTGCGGGGCTTTTTGTTTGTCTGCGTGGTAGGCATTGTTGTGCTTTTGCCACGCCATGTTACGGCTAGGTCAGCAGGGAAAATGCCTGTCTGGCCATCTCGCCTTCTTCATCGGTGGCCAGTACATAAGCATGCTGGCGGCTGCTGGCGGTGGTCAGTTGCCGGGCATGTGCCAGATTGGCGGCGTGGTCGGCTTCAAAGCCCAGCCAGCCCAGCTGGCCCAGCACCCGGCCACGCACTTCGGCGGAATGTTCACCCACACCGGCGGTAAAGATGATGGCATCCAGTCCCTTCATGGCGGCTGCCAGCGAGGCAATTTCCCGCACGATGCGGTAGCAGAACAGCTCCACTGCCTCGCGCGCGGCCGGCAGGCTGCTGGCCAGCAGCTCGCGCATATCGGCCGACAGGCCGCCGGACACCCCCAGCAGGCCGGAATTCTTGTACAGCTCGCGCCGCACCTCGCTTACGCCCATGCCTTCATGCTCCATCCAGTACAGCACCACTTCCGGGTCGATATAGCCCGGACGCGTGCCCATCATCAGGCCGTCCACGGCGGAAAACCCCATGCTGGACGCCACGCTCTGGCCTTGCTGGATGGCGCAGGCACTGCTGCCGCTGCCCAGATGGCACACCACCACCTTGCGCTCAGCCAGGCCCAGCCCTGCCAGCTTGCGGCTGATGGAGGCATAAGACAGACCGTGAAATCCATAGCGGCGCACGCCTTCATCATGCCAGTGGCGGGCAATGCCGAAGCGGGTGGCTACTTCCGGCTGACTGCTGTGGAAGGCGGTATCAAAGCAGGCCAGTTGCGGCAGGGCGGCGTCCACGGACTGGAAGGCCTGAATCACCTGCAGGCTGACCGGCTGGTGTAGCGGTGCCAGCGGAATATAGGCTTCCAGTGCCTGGCAGACTTCTTCATCCAGTCGGGTGACCGCCTGAAAGCGGCTGCCGCCATGCACCACGCGGTGCACCACGGCGCGGGCGGCAATGCCGTGATCGGCCAGGGTGTTGATCATGGCGGCGACGGCGGCCTCGCGGCTGTCATCGCCCAGCTCGCGTTCTTCCAGTTGCTGGTGCTGGGTGTCATGCAGGCTGAGGCTGGTGTGTGGCTGGCCGAAGTGATCGATCAGGCCACGCATCAGCAGCGCGCCGCCGTGCATGGCATAGGCACGGAACTTGAGGGTGGAGGAGCCGGCGTTGACGGCAATCAGCGCCTTGATCACTGGTTGGCTCCGCGACGGCGATGGGCCAGTACATTGGCTACGGCGGCCGAGGCCAGGCGGCCGGTGGCGTCTTCGGCGCGGCTGGTCAGTACGATGGGCACGCGCGCGCCCATCACAATGCCGGCGGATGCCGCTGCGGCCAGGTAAGTCAGCTGCTTGGCCAGCATATTGCCGGATTCCAGATCCGGCACCAGCAGGATGTCCGGGTCCCCAGCCACCTCGGACACGATGCCCTTGGTATCGGCGGCTTCATGCGAGATGGCGTTATCGAAGGCCAGCGGGCCGTCCAGGATGGCGCCCTTGATCTGGCCTCGGTCGGCCATCTTGCACAGGGCGGCGGCATCCAGCGTGGCGCGCATGGCCGGGTTGATGGTTTCCACTGCCGCCAGAATGGCGACCTTGGGGCAGGCAATGCCCAGGGCGTGGGTGAGGTCGATGGCGTTCTGGCAGATATCGCGCTTGGTCATCAGGTCCGGCTCGATGCTGATGGCGGCATCGGTGATGAACAGGTAACGCGGATAGCTTTCCACCTTCATGATGAACACGTGGCTGATGCGGCGGTCGGTACGGATGCCG
>JAFANL010000102.1 GCA_019232735.1 Aquitalea sp.
ACGGATTCCATTACATTGCATCCCTTGCCGCATGAACTCCCCCGGGATGCATCCCGGGGGCTGACTCGGGCTGAATCAGGCGTGGGTCCGGCTTTCACCCTTGCCATCGATATTGTCTACGCAACGTCCGCAAACCGCACCGTGACCCGCGTGTGACCCGACATCGGCACGATAGTGCCAGCAGCGATCACATTTCTGATACACCGAAGGCGTCACCGTGATGCTGGTCGTGGTGGCTTCACGTACGCGCGCCGCCGAGACGATGAGGACAAACTTGAGGTCTTCACCCAGGCTGGCCAGTTGCTGGAACAGATCACCCTCGGCTTCGATATCCAGCTCTGCCTGTAGCGAGGAGCCCAGCTGATCAGCACTGCGCAACGCTTCGATCTGCTTGTTGATCTGGGCACGCAGGGCACGGATGGCATCCCACTTCTGCTGCAAGGCTTGCTCGCTGGCATCAGTCAGTGCCGGGAATTCATGCCAGGTATGATAGAGCGTGGACTCCTCCTCGCTCTTGGTCAGCACTTCCCAAGCCTCGTCTGCCGTGAAGCACAATACCGGTGCGATCAGCAGCAGCAGGCTGCGGCTGATGTGGTAAAGCGCGGTCTGGGCACTGCGGCGGGCATGGCTGTCTGCCTTGGTGGTATACAGACGATCCTTGATGATGTCGAGGTAGAAGGCACCCAAGTCTTCCGAGCAGTAGTTCACCACATCCTGCATGGCGTGATGGAAGGCGTAGCGGGTGTACAGCTCACCAACAACACGCTCCTGCACCTGGCGGGCCAGCAGCAAGGCGTACTGATCCAGCTCCAGCATCTCACCAAACGGCACGGCATTGTCTAGCGGATCGAAATCCGACAGGTTGGCCAGCAGGAAGCGCAGGGTGTTACGCAGACGGCGGTAGCTCTCCGTTACGCGTTTGAGAATTTCATCGGAAATGGCCAGCTCACCGGAGTAGTCCGTCGATGCCACCCACAGGCGCAGGATGTCGGCACCCAGGCTGTCATTGACCTTCTGCGGGGCAACCACATTCCCCTTGGATTTGGACATCTTCAGGCCCTTGCCATCCACCACGAAGCCGTGGGTCAGCAATTGCTTGTACGGTGCACGGCCAATGGTGGCGCAGCCAGTCAGCAAGGAGGACTGGAACCAGCCACGGTGCTGGTCACTGCCTTCCAGGTACAGATCAGCCGGCCAGGCCAGTTCGGGGCGCTGCTTCAATACGGCAAAGTGGGTAGAACCGGAATCGAACCAGACGTCCAGGGTATCGGACAGCTTGCGATATTGATCGGCTTCCTCACCCAGCAGCTCGCGCGGATCCAGGCTGAACCAGGCTTCAATACCCTGCTGTTCGATACGCAGTGCCACTTCCTCCAGCAAGGCGAGCGAACGCGGATGCAGATCGCCACTTTCCTTGTGTACGAAGAAGGTCATCGGCACACCCCAGTTGCGCTGACGCGATACGCACCAGTCAGGACGGTTGCCGATCATTGCCTCCAGACGCGCGCGGCCCCAGGCCGGGAAGAACTCGGTGGAGTCCACCGCGCTCTTGGCACGCTCACGCAGTGCAGCGCCATCGCCTCCGGCCTTATCCATGCCGATAAACCACTGGGCAGTGGCGCGGAAGATGATGGGCGTCTTGTGACGCCAGCAATGCGGATAGCTGTGCAGCAGACGCGCCTGATGGATCAATACGCCATTCTGTTCCAGCGTTTCGATGACCTTGGGATTGGCTTCCCAGACCGACAGGCCGGCAAACAGCTCGGTCGTCGATTTGTAACGGCCATCATCGGCTACCGGATTGTCAATCGGCAGGCCATATTGCTGGCCGACCTGGAAGTCTTCCAGACCATGTGCCGGGGCGGTATGCACCAGGCCGGTACCCGCGTCAGTGGTGACGTGATCGCCACAGATGACCGGCACGCTGCGGTTATAGAAGGGATGTTGCAGCTGGATCATGTCCAGCTGCTTGCCCGTGGTCTCGCCCAGTACCAGCGCATCGGCCACTTCATAGCGTTGCAGTGCGGCTTCGGCCAGTTCCTTCACCAGAATCAGCTTGCCCTTGGGGGTGGCGATCAACTGGTAACTCAGCTCGGCACTCACGGCCACTGCCTGGTTGGCTGGCAGCGTCCACGGTGTGGTGGTCCAGATCACCGCCATGGCCCCTTCCACTTCGGCCACCGTCAGGCCAAAGGCCGCAGCCAGCTTGTCCTTGTCCAGTACCCGGAAGCCAACATCAATGGCGGGAGAGTTTTTGTCTTCGTATTCAACTTCGGCTTCGGCCAGCGCAGAACCACACTCGATACACCAGTGCACCGGCTTCTCACCCTTGAACAGGTAGCCGTTCTCACTGATCTTGCCCAGCGTGCGCACGATGTCAGCTTCGGTCTTGAAGTCCATGGTCAGATAGGGATTATCCCAATCACCCAGCACCCCCAGACGGATGAAGTCTTTTTTCTGGCGCGCAATCTGCTCCTTGGCATACTCGCGGCACAGTTCGCGGAATTTGGCTGCCGGAATGGATTTGCCATGCAGCTTTTCCACCATCAGTTCGATCGGCAGGCCGTGACAGTCCCAGCCCGGCACATAGGGCGCATCAAAACCGGACAATGTCTTGGAACGGACAATAATGTCCTTCAGTACCTTGTTGACAGCATGGCCGATGTGGATATCGCCATTGGCATACGGCGGGCCATCATGCAGGATGAATTTGGGACGACCGGCGGACAGCTTGCGCACTTTGTCGTAGCGCTTCTGTTCCTGCCAGCGCTTGACCCAGGCAGGTTCGCGCTTGGCCAGATCCCCTCGCATGGCGAACGGGGTATCCAGCAGGTTGACGGTTTTACGGTAATCGATGCTCATGCCTGCTCTCGCTGCAAACTGGTCAAATAGGTATGGGCACTGGCAGCATCACGTTCGATCTGCGCCACCAATGCCGGCAAATTGTCATAGCGCTCTTCATCGCGCAGTTTTTTCAGGAAACACACCGTGACACGCTGGCCATAAAGATCGCCAGAAAAATCAAACAGATGCACTTCCAGCTTGTAGTCGCTGGTGGTACTCACGGTGGGATTCAATCCCAGGCTCGCCACGCCCCCTTTGCGACCACATGGTGTATCCACTTCTACCACAAACACGCCTTGCAAGGCGGGCTTCAGATGTGGCAGATGCACATTGATGGTAGGGAAGCCGATGGTACGGCCCAGCTTCTGTCCATGCATCACCTTGCCGGACAATTGATAGCAGCGCCCCAGCAGGGCAGTTGCGGCGTCAAGATCACCGCTAGCCAGGCGCTCGCGCACCAGGGTGCTGGATGCCCTTTCCCCCTTAACCAATACCGAAGGCATGGCCTCTGTGACAAAGTCAGGACAGGCAGACAGCAAATCAAAATTTCCTTGGCGTGCCGCCCCGAACTGGAAATCATCACCAATCAGCAAGAAACGGGTTTTCAGGTCCCGCACCAGCACATCGTGAATGAAAGTCTCCGCACTCATGCTGGAAAAACGCTGATTGAAGCGGAAAACAAACATGTAATCCAGCAAACCCAATTCGCGCAGAAAGTTGAACTTGTCCCGCATGGTGGACAATCTGGCCGGAGGGTTGCTGCGCGCAAAAAATTCACGCGGATGTGGCTCGAATGTCAGCAAGGCAGTGGGCAAGGAGCGGGCCTTGGCCTCTTCCTTGAGCCGCTGCAGCATGTGCTGATGGCCCAGATGCACACCATCGAAGTTACCGATGGTCAATGCACAGCCAGCCAGCCCAAAACGTCGCGGATCTCCTAGAAATACCTGCATGTGCTGCCTAGTGTCCTGAAAACTTACGATTGTAGCCGTGGGCAAGCCGTAGCGTCCAGCCATGAGTCCTGAAGTAGCAAAACAAAAAAGCCCCACATTTGTGGGGCTTTTTGTGTCTACCAGAGCAGATTACTGCTGGGTAGTAACCTTTACGGCGTCGATAACCACGTCAACACGACGATCCGGCTCGATGCAGGCCTTGATTTCAGCATTTTGCTTCTTGTTCTTGGCATACTTCGGGAACTTGGACTTGCACTCGTCGGTCATCTTGGCATCAGCCTTGCCCTTGCCAACTGCAGTCACCTTCTCAGCCGGTACGCCGGCATTCACGAAGTATTCCTTAACAGCGTCAGCACGCTTCTGGGACAGAGCGTTGTTGTACTTGTCGCTACCCAGGAAGTCAGTGTAACCGTCGATTTCAACACCGTTCAGGTGACCTTCACCGGCGTGAGCCTTCAGCTTGGCAACCAGCGGATCCAGTTCGTTCTTGGCATCAGCGCGCAGGGTAGCCTTGTCGAAGTTGAACAGTACCTTGGCGGACAGGGTTACGTGTTCTTTCACGGAAACCGGAGCAGCCTTCGGAGCTTCAGCTACCGGAGCAACCGGCTTGGCAGCTTCACGATCGCCACACTCAACCAAGCCATTGGCGGCCTTGTCGAAGTAGGTGGTGTGCCAGCATTCGCCGTAGTTGTTACGGGTAACGGCGTCAGTGGTCTGATCTACGGTATAGCCCGGCTTAGCTGCGAACGCGCTAGCAGAAACCAGCAGAGCAGCAACCAGGGCGCTCAGTTTCAGCTGTTTAGTCATATTATTCCCTCTTTTATCTATGAATCGGTATTGATGCGGTTGACGCAAACACTACGCGGACAATTCTACTGCAAACATCAGGGTAAGCGCCAAACTGTGTTTATGCAGTTATCGGGCACTATAGAAATGCGACTACCCCATGTCAACACAGCGCGATGCCTGCCCTTGCCATCATGTTGCAAAAAAACATCAAAAACCAGTTTGAATTCAGCACTTGTGTATCATTCACACGACACTATCACAGTGATGTTACACGCCGGCGAAACAGCGGAACCGGTTCACGATGCGTAGACTGATAGCGTTCCGTGAAAGTGTCATAGCCTGCCAAGGCCCCATCAACGGCCTTGCCATCCTTGATTTCAAAGGCATTGAAGCCAACCTGCCAGAGATAGTGCAGCAAATCCACCCACACGTCCCCCATGGCTCTTAACTCACCGGCATAGCTGTATCGTTCACGCAACAAGCGCCCCAGACTGTAGCCACGGCCATCGGTAAACGCCGGGAAATCCACGGCAACCAGAGGCAAAGTTGCCAGATCGTCAGCCAGCAAGTGCAGATCATCATCCGGGGCCAGCCACACGGCGGTCTTGCCTGCACGGGCTTGCCAGGTCGCCTTGCCTGCCAGCCATTGCGACAAAGGTACGATCACATCGACATCCGCTGCCACGGCAGGGTATTGCCCCTCGGCATCCGCGCGCAGGACCTGCCAGCTATCCTGGGCGATCTGCCCATCCTTAATGATGTTTCGCATACACGCGCTCCTTGAAGGGGTCGAGGCCGATACGGCGTACGGTTTCGATAAAGCGCTCACCCGTGGCGCGCTGTTCCAGATACACAGTCATGATCTTTTCAAAAGCCAGCGGTACGTCGGCCTGGGCAAACGAGGGGCCAATGACTTTGCCGATGGTGGTATGACTGCCTTGGCTGCCACCCAGGGTGATCTGGTACCACTCCTCGCCATTCTTGTCGACGCCAAGAATACCGATATTGCCGATGTGATGATGACCACAGGCATTCATGCAGCCGGAGAAGTTGCAGTCGATCTCGCCCAGATCAAACAGATAATCCAGGTTTTCGAAGCGGGTCTGGATAGCCTCGGCCACCGGAATGGAACGTGCATTGGCCAGACTGCAGAAGTCGCCGCCAGGGCAGCAGATGATGTCGGTAAGCAGGCCGACATTCGGTGTGGCAAAGCCTTGTGCCTTGGCCAGTTGCCATACTTCATACAGATCGTGCTCACGTACATCCGGCAGAATCAGATTCTGCTCATGTGCCACCCGCAGTTCGCCATAACCAAAGCGGTCGGCCCAGTCTGCCGCAGCATCCATCTGATCGGCAGTAATGTCGCCGGGTGGAACGCCGGTTTTTTTCAGCGACAACACGACGGAGCGATAACCGGCACGCTTGTGGGCTCGGGTGTTTCGTTCCAGCCAACGGGCAAAGGCCGGCTCGGCCGCCTGCTTTTCAGTCAGCACAGCCGGATTGGCCGGCAATACATCGTAAGCAGGATCGGTAAAGAAGCTGGCATAGTGCGCGACATCGACATCACGCAGTGTGGACGGGCCATCTTTCAGGTGCAGCCACTCATCCTCGACCTTGGCAGCGAAGGCTTCGACCGTCATGGCCTTGACCAGGATCTTGATACGGGCCTTGTACTTGTTATCGCGACGACCAAAACGGTTGTAGACACGCAGCACCGCATCCAGATAGGTCAGCAGATGGTGGGTGGGCAAGAAGGATTTGACCTCTTCGCCCACGATGGGGGTGCGGCCCAGACCACCACCAACAATCACCTTGAAGCCAACTTCGCCAGCCTCATTGCGGACAACATGCAAGCCGATATCGTGCACCTGGGTCGCGGCGCGATCTTCCACGCTGCCGGAGACGGCAATCTTGAACTTGCGCGGCAGGAAGGCGAACTCGGGATGCAAGGTGCTCCACTGACGGATGATTTCGCAGTAGGCACGCGGATCGAGCAATTCGTCCTGTGCCACACCGGCAAAGGCATCGGTCGTGGTGTTACGCACGCAATTGCCCGAGGTCTGGATGGCATGCATTTCCACCTCAGCCAGTTCAGCCAGGATATCCGGTACGGTTTCCAGCTTGGGCCAGTTGAACTGGATGTTCTGCCGCGTGGTGAAGTGGGCATAATTCTTGTCGTACTTGCGGGCAATCTGCGCCAGCTTGCGCAACTGGCGGCTTGCCAGATGGCCGTAAGGAATGGCGACGCGCAGCATGGGAGCGTGGCGCTGTACGTACAGGCCGTTCATCAGACGCAAGGGGCGGAATTCGTCTTCCGTCAACGCCCCGCTCAGAAAACGCTGAGTCTGATCTCGAAATTGTTCGACCCGCTCGCGGACAATGCGGTGATCGACTTCATCATAACGGTACATGGTTGGATGTCCTTGGGTAAGGTTGGCCTGAAAAGGCCGGCCAGCCTTATGCTGGGCGCTTGAGCGGGCTGGACTTGATGTGCAGGCCGCATTCTTTGGAGTCGGGGTTTTCCCACCACCAGCGACCGGCGCGCACGTCTTCACCCACCGTGATGGCACGGGTGCACGGCGCACAGCCGATGGAGGGATAGCGTTGATCGTGCAAGGCATTGTAGGGCACCGCATTGTTGCGGATGTATTCCCATACATCCGCCTCGGTCCACTCGATCAGCGGATTGAACTTCATCAGACCGTTGTCGGCATCAAACTCCTGATTGCCCAGATCCTGGCGTGTCGGCGACTGTTCGCGGCGCAGGCCGGTAATCCATGCCGATTTGCCCGCCAAAGCACGCTTGAGCGGTTCGATCTTGCGAATCTGGCAACAGGACTTGCGCAGCTCCACACTTTGGTAGAAACCATTGATGCCATGCTGGTTAACATAACGCTCTGTCGCGGCAGTGTCGGGGAAATAAACCTTCACCGGAATCGCCGGATAGTGTTCGGCAACCTGCTGCATCAGGGTATAGGTTTCTGTCGGCAAACGACCGGTATCCAGGCTGAACACCTGCAGAGGCAGGGCCAGACGGGCAATCAGGTCGGTCAGCACCATGTCTTCGGCACCATAGCTGTTTGCCAGCACCGCATCCGGGTGTTTGGCGGCAATTTCAGTCAGCAAGGCTTGAGTTGCTGCAAGTTTCACATCCAGGCTCATCGAGCGCTCCACAATAGGTAAAGTCTGGCCAGGGCATCATCCTACCCAAGCTCCATATAAACCTAAAAGAATATTGTGTTAGTATTTAATGCCCTCAGGTTTTATGGAATATGCCCGCCTTATGAAACTGCAACAGCTGCGCTATCTGGTCGAAGTGGCCAAGCAAGGCCTGAATGTCTCCGAAGCAGCAGAAAAGCTGCATACCTCGCAGCCCGGCATTTCCAAGCAGATCCGTCTGCTGGAGGACGAGCTGGGCATTCAGGTATTCATCCGCAACGGCAAGCGCGTGGTTTCGGTTTCCGAACCTGGCAAGGAAGTGCTGCGCATTTCCGAGCGTATCTTGCGCGAGGCACAGAACCTGAAGCGGGTGGGTGACGAATTCTCCCGCGAATCGGAAGGCGCACTGACCATCGCCACCACCCATACCCAGGCCCGCTACGCCCTGCCTCCGACCATTGCCGCCTTTGTCCAGCGCTATCCCAAAGTGCGTCTGTCAATCAAGCAAGGCAGCCCGACACAGATTTGCGAGATGGTCGTCTCCGGCGAAGCCGACCTGGCCATCGCGACCGAAGGCATTGCACTCTATAAAGAACTGGCCATGCTGCCCTGCTACGAGTGGAACCGCTCCGTCGTGGTGCCGCAAGACCACCCCTTATTGCAGCTGGATAGTCCAATCACGCTGGCAGAC
The DNA here is from genome assembly GCA_019232735.1 of Aquitalea sp. Taxonomy (GTDB): domain Bacteria; phylum Pseudomonadota; class Gammaproteobacteria; order Burkholderiales; family Chromobacteriaceae; genus Aquitalea. Next base: position 8,434 of record JAFANL010000102.1, read on the forward strand.
ATCGCCAGCTTTCCGATTGTCACTTACGATTTCGCTTTTGCCGGGCGCTCCAAGATCAACAAGGCCTTTGCCGATCAGGGGCTATCCCCTAATGTAGTGCTGACCGCCATTGATACCGATGTGATCAAGACCTATGTCTCGCTGGGACTGGGCATCGGCATCATCGCCAGCATGGCATTCGAACCCAGTCGCGATGCCGGCCTTGCCATCATTGATGCCGGCCACCTGTTCGAACCCTCCACCACCAAGATCGGCATTCGCAAGGACGCCTATCTGCGCGGCTTTGCCTACACCTTTGTCGAACTGTTTGCCCCGCACCTGCACCGTCGCGAGGTGGATGCCGCGCTGCTGGCCCACGATCCGGATGCAGAAGACTAAAGACCTGCCGCTCTCGCAGAGACAAAAACGCCCCGCATGCGGGGCGTTTTGCTTTCGGCCAAGCCTGATGCTTACAGCGTCAGACCACCGGTTACCTCAATGGCGGCACCGTTGATGTAGCTGGCTTCGTCGGAGGCCAGGAAGGCATAGACGTTGGCGATTTCAGCCGGGTCAGCCATACGCTTCATCGGTACCTTGTCTTCCATGGCCTGAATGACTTTTTCCGGCATGGATTTCAGGATCGGGGTCGCCACAAAGCCCGGGCAGACGGCGTTGGCACGAATACCCTTTTTGCCCAATTCCTTGGCCCAGGTCTTGACGAAACCGATCACGCCAAACTTGGTTGCAGCGTAGTTGGTCTGACCAAAGTTGCCATACACGCCAACTACCGAAGAGGCGTTCAGGATCACGCCACCGCCCTGCTCAACCATGGTGTCCACCACGGCACGGGCGCAGTTGTAAACGCCCTTCAGGTTGATGTCGATCACCTTGTCGAACTGGTCATCGGTCATCTTGATCAGCTGGGCATCCATCACGATGCCGGCATTGTTGACCAGTACGTCGATACGGCCAAAACGTGCCTTCAGATCACCGACCATATCGGCAATCTGGCCCTTGTCCGTTACGTTGACCTGGTAGCCAACAGCCTCCCCGCCCAGAGCCTTCAGTTCTTCCACCACGACATTCACGGCTTCGATATTCAGGTCACAGACGGCAACGATGGCGCCTTCCTTGATGAATTTCTCTGCAGTAGCCTTGCCGATACCGCTGGCACCGCCAGTGATGATGGAGACTTTCCCTTTCAATCGCATGGTTCTTCCTTCATTAACTTGAGGTTGCAGGCAACCCGATCACGGGTCGACTTTCGGGCTCCACCATCGACCCATTCGAGATCGGCTTCCTGTTTTTATCTTGTATTTATTATGTTGGCACTACGTAAGAATGGGAGCACCGCGCGCTGGAATTTTGCAGCGCAACACGATGTCGCACTGCAATATAGCGCACCTGCTCCCGTCGGTAAAGCAATCGCTCTAGCAAGCCCCCGCCAAAGACAAAGGCATTGAATGCAGAGCGTTTTCCGGCTTACTCCAGACCCTTGCTGGCCAGGTAATCCTCGTAATTGCCGGTGTAGTAGTCGTAACCACCCTTGCCATCCAGTTCCAGCACATGGGTGGCCAGCGAGCTGACGAACTGACGGTCGTGCGAAACGAAGATCAGCGTGCCCTTGTACTTTTCCAGCGCCATGTTCAGGGATTCGATCGATTCCATATCCATGTGGTTGGTCGGCTCGTCCATGATCATGACATTGGGCTTTTGGAGGATCAGCTTGCCATACAGCATGCGACCCTTTTCACCACCGGACAGCACGCGTACCGGCTTGGTCACTTCATCGCCACCAAACAGCAGACGGCCCAGCGTGCCGCGAATCACCTGCTCGTCGTCACCTTCCTGACCCCACTCGCGCATCCATTCGGTCAGATTCATGTCAGTGTCGAAATCGGCCTCATGATCCTGCGCGAAATAACCGATCTGCGCCTTTTCCGCCCACTTGATGCTGCCGTAGTCAGCAGTCAGGCCTTCGGCGAACTTGGGTTCGAAAGCCCCGGCCAGCAGCTTGACCAGCGAGGTCTTACCGGCACCGTTCGGACCGATCACGGCCAGACGGGCACCGGCTTCCAGAATGAAGCCCATGTCCTTGAACAGCACCTTGCTGTCGTAGGCCTTGTTGAGGTTTTCCACCTCAACCGCCTGACGGTGCAGCTTGAACTTGTCGTCCATCTCGAAACGGATGAAGGGGTTCTGACGGCTGGATGGCTTCACGTCCACCATTTCGGACTTGAGCTTGTCTACCTGTTTCAGGCGGGAAGTTGCCTGACGGGCCTTGGACTTGTTGGCCGAGAAGCGGGCCACGAACTCCTGCAGCTCCTGGATACGCTCCTTGGCCTTGCTGTTGGAGGACAGCTGACGCTCACGCGCCTGCGCCGAGGCAATCATGTAGTCATCGTAATTGCCCGGATAGATGCGGATGGTGTTGTAGTCCAGATCCGCCATGTGGGTACACACGGAATTCAGGAAGTGACGGTCGTGGGAAATGATGATCATGGTGGAGTTGCGCTCGTTCAGCACATTCTCCAGCCAGCGGATGGTGTTGATGTCCAGGTTGTTGGTCGGTTCGTCCAGCAACAGGATGTCCGGGTTGGAGAACAAGGCCTGCGCCAGCAGCACCCGCAGCTTCCAGCCAGGGGCCACTTCGCTCATCGGGCCGAAATGCTGCTCCACCGGAATACCCACGCCCATCAGCAGTTCGCCGGCACGCGATTCGGCGGTGTAGCCATCGTATTCGGCAAACTTGGCCTCCAGCTCGGCCGCGTGCATGTAATCTTCTTCAGTAGCTTCGAGATTGGCATAAATGGCATCGCGCTCGCTCATGGCCGCCCACATCTCGGTGTGGCCCATCATCACCACATCGATGACGCGCTGCTCTTCATAGGCAAACTGGTCCTGACGCAGCTTACCCAGACGCAGACCATTTTCGATGGCCACCTCGCCACCGGTCTGCTCCAGGTCACCGCCCAGAATTTTCATGAATGTCGATTTGCCGGAACCGTTGGCACCGATCAGGCCGTAACGGTTGCCTTCGCCAAACTTGACGGTAACCTTTTCAAACAAAGGTTTCACGCCAAACTGCATGGTAATGTTGCTTGTGGTAATCACGCTTGAGATCCTTCAGCCAATCCAGCCGTAAGTATCGGAAAAACCGTGGATTCTATCACATCGGCACGACAATCCGGCGTACAGCACCAAAAGCGATGACATGCTTTTGACCCGTAGGGGAATTCCGCTACAATCGAAGACTTTGAATCTTCATCCCTAGATATAGGCAGAACTATGCTTACCGGTAGCTTGGTTGCCCTGGTCACCCCGATGTCCGCTGATGGCCGGGTCGACTTCGAATCCCTTTCCCGCCTGGTCGACTTCCATATCGATAACGGCACCAGCGGTATTGTTGCCGTTGGCACCACCGGCGAATCCGCCACCCTCGCGGTTGATGAGCACATCGCCGTCGTCGAAGCCGTGATCAAACAAGCCAAGGGTCGCGTCAAGGTTATCGCCGGCACCGGGGCGAACTCCACCGCAGAAGCCATCGAACTGGCAGCACATGCCAAGCAGGCTGGCGCCGACATGACCCTGTCAGTCGTGCCCTACTACAACAAGCCGACTCAAGAAGGCATGTATCGCCACTTCCGCGCCATCGCTGAAAGCGTGGACATCCCGGTCATTCTGTACAACGTACCGGGCCGTACCGTGGCCGACATGAACAACGACACCGTGCTGCGTCTGACCGAGGTGCCCGGCATCATCGGCCTGAAAGACGCCACCGGTGACATCGGCCGCGCCTGCGACCTGATCAGCCGCGTTCCGAAAAACTTTGCCTTGTACTCCGGCGACGACGCCACCGGCATGGCCTTCATGTTGTGCGGCGGTAATGGTGTGATTTCGGTTACCTCCAACGTTGCGCCCAAGCTGATGAGCCAGATGTGTGCAGCTGCCATTGCCGGCAATGCCGCCCTGGCGCGTGAACTGAACGACAAGTTGCAAGGTCTGCACAAGCAGCTGTTTGCCGAACCCAACCCGATTCCGGCCAAATGGGTACTGCAAGAGCTGGGTCTGATTCCCGAAGGCATCCGCCTGCCTCTGCATGTCATGTCGGAAAGCCTGCGTCCGCAGCTGACCTCCGCCATGAAACAGGCTGAACTTCTCTAAACCCCCTGACGACAAGGGAGTCCGCATGAAACGAAGCGCGCCCGCCGCGATTCTGCTGGCGACCGGCATTCTTGCCGGCTGCAGCACCTCCAATCCGCTGGAAAAAAAGCTGGACTACAAGTCCGCCGAACCGCCCAAGCTGGGTAATACACTGGAAGTGCCGCCAGATCTGACCGCACCGCAAATCCAGAACAAATACGTGATCCCGGCCACGGGCAGTGCATCGGCACTGGCCAACAACACCGCGGTAGCTGCCGCCCAGCAACCCGCGGCAGCACAGACGACCGCCAATGATGGCGTAGCCATCAAGAGCATTGACAACATCACCATGGAACGCGCTGGCACCCAGCGCTGGCTGGAAGTGAAGGGCAAGACACCGGCTGAATTGTGGCCCGTGCTGAAGGCCTTCTGGCAGGAGAACGGTTTTGTCATCAAGACCGAAGAACCTGATCTGGGCATCATGGAAACCGATTGGGCGGAAAACCGCGCCAAACTGCCAGCAGATGGCATTCGCAAGCTGATGGAAACCGTTGGCCTGGGTGGCGCAATGTCCACACCGGAGCGTGATAAATTCCGCATCCGCCTGGAAAAGACCGCCAACGGCACGGAAATCTACTTCTCACATCGTGGCATGTACGAGACCTTCATCAACGAAGGCAAGTCTGACACCATGTGGCAGCCGCGCCCGGTCGACCCCAATCTGGAAGCCGAATTGCTCGGTCGCTTCATGATCCGCATGGGCATCACGGAAGAGAAGGCCAAGGAAGCCGTCAAGCAGACTCAGGTGGCTACCGACAAACCGAAGGATGCCATTGCCGACGGCAAGCTGAATATCAACGACGGCTTCGATCGCGCATGGCGCCGTGTTGGCCTGGCACTGGACCGCATCGGTCTGGTCGTCAACGACCGCGATCGCTCGCAAGGCATTTACTATGTGAAGCCAGCCAAGGGCGAACTGGACAAGAACGACGGCAGCAGCGGTGGCTTCTGGTCCAGCCTGACCTTCTGGAAGAGCAAGGACGCAGAAGACAAATCCGGCAACAGCAACAGCCCGGAGTACCGCATCGTGGTCAAGGATATCGGCAACGGTGCCAGCACGCTGGTGGTACAGGACAAGCAAGGCAAGCAGCTGTCCGACAGCTTTGCCAAATCCGTACTGTCCAAGCTGCAGACCGAACTGCAGTAAGCAATCTTGCTTACCACAACAAAAAGCCCGCACTAGCGGGCTTTTTTTGTCGCCACACCTGCCGAGGCAGGCAATAGACGTAAAAAAACCGGCCGGAGCCGGTTTTTGGTGCTTTCGCGCTGAATTACTGAGCAGCGGAAGCAGCCGGAGCGGAAGCAGCAGCAGCGGAAGCGTCAGCAGCCGGAGCGGAAGCGTCAGCAGCCGGAGCGGAAGCTTCAACAGCAGGAGCGGAAGCTTCAGCCGGAGCATCAGCCTTCTTACCGCAAGCGGACAGAGCAACGGCCAGCAGGGCAGCAACGAGGAGCGACTGTTTCATTTTTTCTTGACCTTTAAAGATAAGTTAACAAGACGTCAATTTAATCGCCCAAGCTGTATTTGGAAATGACTGGGCGACTGAAAATCTTTCAGTGCGCAAATTGTATCACGAAAAAAATTGCTGTGTAGGGGGGCAGACCAGCAAAAACGCCACTACCCCCTTCACAATCTTCCGCAGCGCAGCATTCACCGTGAAATGAGCGTTTGTACGCCGATTCACACTGGTGGAATGCCTTGCATTGTGTACATTTGAACATCTGATGTGGTTATTTTGCTACAGACTGCGGCAAATGCCAATATCCAGTTAGATATCCTTCGTACAGGACATCCAATAACGACGGCCTGATGTCGGCTGAAGACAAACTGCGACGGTTGGCAAACTGTTGCCACAATGCCACATCTTCTGGTTCGATTTCGAGAACCTCACCATTGCAATAGAACATTTCTTCACGGAACAGAATCAGGCTCTTGCGGTCCAGCTCAATGCCTTGCGCCATCACGGACTCGGCAAACGCCTCCTCGTCCAGCTCTTCTTCCGGTGCATCATAGAACACATGCGGCTTGGGCTCGGTCAGGTAGTGGCCAAGGAAATCGCTGATGGTCTGCTTGTCCCAGCTAATCTGACTCAACATCTGGCTAACCTTGTCGACCATTTCCTCACTGATGCGTGCCGGATCCGGCTGACGCTGCAACTCGGGGTCGGCATAGCGCCCTTCCAGACAGATATGGTCTTGCAAATACACCAGGAACTGCGTTGCCAGCTCCTGGGTCGGTGCCGCCCGAAAGCCGATGGAATAGGTCATCCCCGGCTCCAGCGCCACACCGTAATGTGCGCACTTGGGAGGCAGGTAGAGCATGTCGCCATGTTCCAGCACAAATTCCTCTTCGACCCGGAAATCCTGCAGTACACGGATGGGGGCATCCGGAATGAAGTCGTCGTCGGCTTGCGAGGAAATCTGCCAGCGCTTTTTACCACCCACTTGCAACAGGAAAACGTCGTAGGAGTCAAAATGCGGCCCTACCGTCCCGCCCGGTGGGGCATAGCTGATCATCAGATCGTCCAGCCTGGCAAAAGGGATGAAATCAAATTGCCACAGAATCTTGTCGATATGCGGCAAGTGGTGATTGACGTTCTGCACCAGAATGGTCCAGTCCGTCTCTCCCAGCTTGCGAAAGCGTGCCGGGCGGAAAGGACCGCGCTCCAGATGCCATTTGCCGTTGCGGTTTTCGATCAGGCGCGACTCCACGTCGTCCTGCATCGCCAGCTCGGACAGGCATTTGAAATCCACATGCGGCCCGACATCCGTCAGCGCACCACGGATCAGCAGCGGTTTTTTTTGCCAGTAATCTTGAAGGAATTCTTCGGGGGTGAGTCCACCCAGCAATGTCATCGGTTTCATAGCAGTTTCACGGGCTGGCAGGCCCTTGTATGGTTTACAATATGTTCAAGCGGCAATTCCGCACTATTCCTTGCGGGCGAGGAAACAGCTGCTCTCCCTGCCCTGTCAAGATTTTTCATTTCATCCCGGACCATTTCAGATGCAAATCGCCAAAGATACCGTCGTCACCCTCCATTACGAGATGTTCGACGCCGAGAATACCCTCCTCGACAAAACCGAAGAACCGATTGCCTATCTGCACGGTGGCTATGATGGCATTTTCCCGCTGGTGGAAGAGGCTCTGCACGGCAAGGCTGTTGGCGATTCCGTCGACGTCAAGCTGACTCCGGATGATGCCTTTGGCGACCCGGAAGAAGAGCTGGTACGCGTCGAGGATCTGGACGTGTTCCCGGCCGACGTTGAAGTCGGCATGATGTTCGAAGCCGATGATCCGGAAACCGGCGACGTTCTGCTGTTCCGTGTCACCGACATCGCTGACGGCAAGGCCGTGGTTGATGCCAACCACCCGCTGGCTGGTCAGACCATCCGCTTTGTTGCCAAGGTAACCGAAGTGCGTGCCGCTACTGCTGAAGAACTCAGCCACGGCCACGTACACGGCGCTCACGGCCACCACCACTAAGAACCGGCTCTTGGTCTGCTACGCTTCGGCGATACTGCGTTAAAAACGCCTTCGGAATGCGCATTTACTCCATGTAAACTCCGCGTCCCCAGTTGTTATAAACCGTTTTCGCCTTGTCTCGCTCTAGCTCGCCAGACCTTGACCGTGCTCCAAGCAGCCAGGCCGGCATGACCGGCCTGCTGTCTGTCATTGGCGCAGTCTGACTCCTGCTTGCAGGACAAGGCCTGCGCCAATTGTCATTCAGGCACTGAGCCACCCGTCGTGCTTGCTGCAGCCCAAGCCAAGTCTTGCTCAAAACGAGCAGCCGCCAGCATGCCTTGCCGCAGGGCCCAGCCAATTGATACAAGGCAAGGAATCATGATTGACCGGCAGGCCCATCACTTGCACGAATCACACCGCGCCTCCCTATACTGTCAGCGACTTGCTTTCTGCCCCAGCGTAACACGATCCAGTCCGGCCAGATCCGGCAAGGTCGCCACTTCTTGCAGACCTGCGGCAAGCAGCAATTGGCGCACCGCTGCGCCTTGATCATAACCGTGTTCCAACATCAACCAGCCCCCCGGCTTGAGCCGACTCGGTGCGCCCGCGCTAATCTCGCGCAGGCAGGCCAGGCCATCCTCTTCATCCGTCAGTGCCATGCGCGGCTCGAAGCGCACATCACCTTCAGCCAGATGATGGTCGTCTTTTTCGATATACGGCGGATTGGAAACAATCAGGTCAAATCCACTCAATTCACCCAGTGGCTGATACCAGCTGCCATGATGAAAATGGATGGTGGCTGCCAAGCGACTGGCATTGTCTTGCGCCACCGCCAGGGCATCGGCCGACAGGTCTACCGCATGCACCTCCCACTCCGCTGCCTCCAGCGCCAGTGTCACAGCGATGGCACCACTGCCACTGCCCAGGTCGACCACCCTGGCGGCATCGCGTGACAGGCGGAGTAAGGCCGCTTCAACCAGGTGTTCGGTTTCAGGGCGCGGAATCAACACCGCAGGACTGACCCGGAAGCTGCGACCAAAAAATTCGCGCGCCCCCAACAGATAGGCCATGGGCTCGCCGGCAAGCCGGCGCGATGCCAGCTGTTCGAACAAGGCGGCTTCCGCCTCTGTCAGTTGCAGATCAGGATCGGCAATCAGCCGGGCATGAGTCAAGCCAGGACGCACATGCATCAGCAGCATGCGCGCTTCCAGCCTTGGTAAGGGGTGGCGCCGTAGCGCCTGTTCCAATGTCAGCATATTCACAGCAGAAAAATGGTGGCCAGGCCAAGAAAGATGAAAAATCCGCCAGAATCGGTACAGGCAGTAATCAGTACGCTGGAGCCGAGGGCCGGATCACGGCCCCGCCTTTGCATCAGGGACGGAATCAGCACACCCATGCTGGCAGCCAGCATCAGATTGAGTGTCATCGCAGCCAGCATGACCAACCCCAGCGACAGGCGGCCATACAAGGCCCAGGCGATCAGGCCGATGGCGCTGCCCCAGATCAACCCGTTGATGATGCTGACCCCCAGCTCCTTGCGCCACAGACGCCAGGCTTGCCCCGGCTGCATGTGTCCCATGGCCAGGGCGCGTACAATCATGGTGATGGTCTGGTTGCCGGCGTTACCGCCAATGCCGGCCACAATGGGCATCAGGGCAGCCAGTGCCACCAGCTGGCTGATGGATTGTTCAAAACTGCCGATGACGCGCGAGGCAACGAAGGCGGTGCCCAGGTTGATGGCCAGCCAGGCCCAACGGTTTTTTACCGAGGCCATCACCGGAGCGAACAGGTCTTCCTCTTCCTTCAGACCGGCCAGATTCAGCACTTCGCTATCCGATTCCTCCCGCATGACATCAACCATCTCATCCACCGTCAGACGGCCGATCAGTCTGCCACGCTCGTCCACCACCGGTGCCGATACCAGATCGTAACGCTCGAATGCCAGCGCGGCATCGTGCGCATCATCATCCGGTAAAAAAGAGACCACCTCGGTGGCCATGACTTCCGCCACCATGGCATCCGAATCTGCCACCAGCAGGCTACGCAGTGGCAATACGCCGCACAATGTTTCATTGGCATCCAGCACGAAAATCTTGTCGGTCTGATGCGGTAAGGCGTCAAAACGGCGCAGATAGCGCAGCACCACTTCGCAACTGACATCTGCACGGATCTTGACCAGGGCTGCGTCCATCAAGGCTCCGATACTATCTTCCGGATAGGACAGTGCGGACAGCAACTGGCTGCGCGCATGCTCCTCAAGCTGCCCCATCACCTCGTACACCACCTGACGCGGCAAATCGGCAGCCAGCTCGGCCAGACCGTCCGCATGCAACTGGCGGACTGCCGTGAGCAGTGCCTCGGCAGGCATGGCGTCGATCAGCGTGCCACGTACCGCAGAGGAAACCTCCAGCAGGATAGGGCCATTCTGCTGTGGCGTGACATGTGCCCATAGCAGCAGGCGCCCGGCCAGCGGTAGCGCTTCCAGAATAGTGGCGATGTCCGCTGGATGCAGGGCTTGCAAACGTTGCTGCAGGATTTGCAGGGCAGCGCCATCCGGAGACGACTGCTCGAGCAATGCAATCAGCCTTTGCAGCTCGGCAAGGCTTTCACTCAAGCGCTCAGCAGTCTGTTTTTTTTCGACAACCGTCAAACACAACTCCTTCCGCCAGAACGACGGAAGCTGTACAGCACGGTCGGAAGGCGGGTTTCAACTACGGCGGGCGAGACAGCCAGCAACAATGGGATAAACAGATAAGTCCATGTGCAATACCGTGCCGGGCAGGCAGGGCAAAACGAGGGGAACAGCGGGGAAATATAGCATGACCGCCCCCTCGCCCTCCAGCAAGGGGACGTGATGGCAAGCGTCAGGGCAAATCGGCATAGCCCATGCGACGCTGGATGATGCGGGTCTTTTTCATTAGTCCGGGAGCCGAACGGTGTTCATCGTAATAGCGTGGATTGGGCACCATGGCCGCCAGCTTGGCTGCCTGGCCAGCGGACAGTCGCGCTGCACTGGTGTGGAAGTAATAGCGGGCGGCCGATTCGGCACCAAACACGCCATTGCCCCATTCGATCACATTGAGATAAATCTCGAAGATACGACGCTTGTCCAGCACCTTCTCCAGCATGACGGTGATGGCCGCCTCCTCCAGCTTGCGCCAGGGTGTTTTCTTGCTGGACAGGAACAGGTTCTTGGCCAGTTGCTGGCTGATGGTGGAGCCACCGGCCACGATATGCCCTTGCTTGAGATTCTTCTCGAAAGCCGCTTCGATGCCGTCCCAGTCGAAACCTTCGTGATCGGCAAATTTGGCGTCCTCAGCCGCAATCAGCGCCCGCTTCAGATTGGGCGATATCTGGCTGTAAGGCACCCATTTCTGCCGCAGCTCGGCTTCGGGATCGTCTTCCTGCAGCTTGGCCAGCTGTTCGTTCATGAAGGCACTGGCCGCAGGATTATGCGAGCGCCAGTAAACGATGTGACCAAAAATCCACAGGTTGTACAACACAATGGCGGCCACCAGGACCGCCATGATTTTCAGGAAAAGGCGCATCAAATCAGGCCAGCACTTCTCGCAGCATATTGGTGACCTTGCGGGTATCCGGCTGCACGCCACGCCAGATGTGGAAGGATTCGGCAGCCTGTTCCACCAGCATGCCCAGACCATCCGCCAGCATGCCGGCGTTTTCGCTTTGTGCACGCTTGAGGAAAGGCGTCAGACCCTTGCTGTACACCATGTCGTACGCCAGGGTACGCGCGGTGAAGATATTGGCCGGCAACGGCGGAATTTCATTGTGCAGGCTGGTGGAGGTGCCATTGATGATGATATCGAAGACCTTGCCCTCCAGTGCCTCGTAGCCGCTGGCCACCACTTCGCCCCACGGAGCGAAATGATGCGCAATGGCTTCGGCCTTGATCAGGGTACGGTTGGCAATGGTCACCTTGGCCGGTTTCTGTTCCAGGATAGGCTCCAGCACGCCGCGCACGGCACCACCGGCGCCAAGGATCAGGATGCTCTTCCCTTCCATCGGGAAGTCGAGATTTTCCACGATATCACGCACCAGACCGATGCCATCGGTGTTGTCGCCATACACCTTGCCATCACGGAAAGTCAGGGTATTGACCGCTTCGGCAGCACGGGCACGTTCGGTCACTTCGGTGGCAAAGCGGAAAGCATCGCCCTTGAACGGCAGGGTGACATTCATGCCCAGCCCGCCCTCTTGCACAAACTGGCTGGCCACTTCATTGAACTTGCCCAGTTCGGCAAACAGCTTTTCGTACTGGATTGCCTCGCCGGTGGCGCGGGAAAATTCGCTGTGGATAAACGGCGACTGGCTATGGGAAACGGGGTTACCGATAACGGCGTAACGGTTGATCATGATCAGCTTTCTTGGATTCCTGTGGTGCTTCCGCATCATGCGGTTCATCTGCTGAGATAGCACTTTGCCGTGTAACGCTTCAAACATCAACCGGTCAATACCTCTGTCCCAACAGCTAAATCGCTTCAGCCCTGCACCCAGGGCAGGCCATGGGCTTTCCAGCCGGTGACATTGCCACGATGTTCCTGGGCATCCTTGTCGCCCTCGAAACCTTCCAGGACGTTATATACCCGGGTGTATCCGGCCGCGGCTGCCTGCATGGCAGCTTCATGCGAGCGCACACCGCTGCGGCACATCAGCAGCAATACTGCCTGCGGATCCACCGCGCCCTGCAACTGGGCAATGAACTGCGGGTTCGGCTGCATGCCGGGAAAAGTCTTCAGTTCGATACGCAAGGCACCCGGCACCACGCCGACAAACTGCCATTCGGCTGCGCTTCGCACATCCACCAGCACCGTACCGCTCAGGTGCTGCGCCAGGTAATAAGCCTCGGGCGGGGTAAGCGCCCCCTGATAGCCCAATTGCTGACTGGCCGCACGCTCGGCGGCAGTTTGCAAGATACTGTTGCTCTGATCCATTGCCTTTCCTTTCTTTGTAATAAGACAGTGCCACGATCATCCCCTGCAGGCAGGACAGGCACAGCAATGATCCACAATGGTGCACGCATATGCAGCGAAGCACCATTATGGACCATGCACAATAACTAGCTTGCCTGAACACCCTGTGACACAATGATTACATTAGTGTTCATGGCCTGGCACGCTTCATGCTTCCCTGTGAGGCGTACCATCTTTATCAAGCAATATTGCTTTCGATGCACGTTGCCTTTAGGAGAACATTCATGGCGGTTGCAGACGTAGTCAAGCTGATTCAAGAAAACGACGTCAAGTTCGTAGACCTGCGCTTTACCGATACCCGTGGTAAAGAACAGCACGTTACCATCCCGGCACACGTTCTGCTGGAAGATGCCGATGAATGGTTCGAACGCGGCCACGCTTTTGATGGCTCCTCGATCGCCGGCTGGAAAGGCATTCAAGCCTCCGACATGCTGCTGATGGCCGACCCGGCCACCGCCAAGATTGACCCCTTCTTTGACGAAGCCACCGTATTCATGTCTTGTGACGTGATCGACCCGGCCGACGGCAAGGGCTATGACCGCGATCCGCGCTCCATCGCCAAGCGCGCTGAAGCTTACCTGAAGGCCTCCGGCCTGGGTGACACCGCCTACTTCGGTCCGGAACCGGAATTCTTCGTCTTCGACAGCATCACCTGGGGCACCGACATGTCCGGCTGCTTCGTGAAGATCAAGTCCGAAGAAGCTGCCTGGGCCTCCGCTGAAGAATTCGAAGGTGGCAACACCGGTCACCGTCCGGGCGTGAAGGGTGGCTATTTCCCGGTTCCGCCGGTTGACTCCGCACAAGACCTGCGCTCCGCCATGGTTCTGCTGCTGGAAGAACTGGGTGTGCCGGTTGAAGTACACCACCACGAAGTGGCCACTGCTGGCCAGATGGAAATCGGTACCAAGTTCAGCACCCTGACCCAGCGTGCCGACTGGACCCAGATCCTGAAGTACGTGGTACAGAACGTGGCACACAGCTACGGCAAGACTGCCACCTTCATGCCCAAGCCCATCGTTGGTGACAACGGTTCCGGCATGCACGTTCACCAGTCCATCTGGAAAGACGGCAAAAACCTGTTTGCCGGTGACGGCTATGCTGGCCTGTCCGATACCGCCCTGTACTACATCGGCGGCATCATCAAGCATGCCAAGGCACTGAACGCCATCACCAACCCGGGTACCAACTCCTACAAGCGTCTGGTTCCGCACTACGAAGCTCCGGTAAAACTGGCTTATTCCGCCAAAAACCGTTCCGCTTCCATCCGCATCCCGCACGTTGCCAATCCGAAGGGCCGTCGTATCGAAGCCCGTTTCCCGGATCCGCTGGCCAACCCGTACCTGTGCTTCTCCGCACTGCTGATGGCCGGTCTGGATGGTATCCAGAACAAGATCCACCCGGGCGATGCTGCTGACAAGAACCTGTACGATCTGCCGCCGGAAGAAGACAAGCTGATCCCGACCGTGTGCGCCAGCCTGGACGAAGCCCTGACTGCCCTGGATGCAGACCGCGACTTCCTGACCCGTGGCGGTGTGTTCTCCAACGAGTGGATCGATTCCTACATCGAACTGAAGATGCAGGAAGTGAACCTGACCCGCATGACTACCCACCCGGTAGAATTTGCGATGTACTACTCGCTGTAATCCGGCCAGGACGTCCGCCGACGTCTGACTGGAAACAGAAAACCCGCATGGCTCATGCCCATGCGGGTTTTTCATTCCTGAAGTGCCAGGCAGGTCGGACCGGGCTGAATTGCCTGCCTGGCCACACCGTCTTACACTCTGCCCGGTGGCAGACACATGGCCGACACCACTGGGAGACCGAGAATGAACTGGCAGACAAACCGCATCGTGGCCATGGCCACCTTCTGTATTTCCATCAGCTGCAGCGCTGCCGGACTGGACAGCCTGAGCCTGCAGGATGCCAACGCCAGCGTACGCCAGGCCCTGGGTAAGGGGGCCGACTATGCGGTGAGCAATCTGGGACAGCCCAACGGCTTCCTGGGCAATCCCAAGGTCAGGATTCCACTGCCAGCCTCATTGCAAAAGGTGGAAAAAGGCCTGCAAATGCTGGGCATGGGCCAACAAGCCGAACAATTGACCGAAACCATGAACCATGCCGCCGAACAGGCGGTGGCCAGTGCCAGGCCCGTGCTGACGGATGCCATTCGCAAAATGACGCTCAAGGACGCCAAGGACATTCTCAGTGGCGGCGATGACAGCGTGACACAGTATTTTCGCCGGACCACCTCGGACAGCCTGAATGCGCGCTTCCTGCCTATCGTCAAGACCGCGACACAGAAGGTGAAACTGGGTGAGCAATATAACCGGATTGCCGGTTCGGCGGCCCGCCTGGGCTTGATCGACCAGAACGATGCCGATCTTGACAGCTATGTCAGCCACAAGGCGATGGATGGTCTGTTTACCATGATTGCCGAGCAGGAAAAAGCGCTGCGCGATCATCCGCTGCAGGCCGGTAACGCACTGCTGAGCAAGGTGTTTGGCATGCTGGCACAGTAAGAAGCTGTTCATAGTCTGCTGCGCTTCGGCGATACTGCGTTAAAAACGCCCTCGGAATGCTCATTTACTCTATGTAAACTCCGCTTCCTCAGCCGTTTTCGCCTTGTCTCGCTCTAGCTCGCGAGACTTTGAACAGGCTCTAAGGCTACCCTAGGTCGGGCTGATGGCGATCAGCCCGTTCAGCGTGAGAATGTCCACGACAAAACGACAGGCGGCCATGACGCAGGCCGGGCTTTTGCTTATCATGAACCTACCATCCTTCTGTTTTTCCAGCTGATGCACACCACCATGAAAACGCTTGCCTTCTGTCTGCTGCTCAGCAGCAGCCTGGCCCAGGCCGAGGTGTATAAGTACATCGATGCCAATGGCAATGTCACTTTCACCAATGTACCGATCAAAGGCGCCAAGCCCATGCACCTGGCTCCGCTCTCCACGTATGGCAACAACAGCAAGGGCAAGTCCTCTGGCAAGGTGGCATCCACGCCGGATGGCTATCCCAGCGTGGACAGCGGTACACAGACCAAGCGCGATGAAGGCCGCCGCAAGATTCTGGAAAACGAGCTGGCCAATGAGCAAAAAGCGCTGGCCGATGCGCAGAAAGCCTATACCGACGGTGCGGCCACCCGGAATGGCGACGAAACCCGTAATTACCAGAAATACCTCGACCGGGTGCAGAAACTGAAGGACGCAGTAACCGAGCGCCAGAAAAACGTGGATGCCTTGCGCCGCGAATTGGGGCAGTCCTCTTCTTCCGCACAATAATGGTGCATAATCGACGCCGATAGCGTGCACACGCGGTGCCCTGGCTTGGCGTGCTTATTGCTAACAGCACAAGGCACAGCCTCTTCGATCCGGAGCACCATGAACTCTCCCAGCTTTGCCGGTCTGGAATTACTCGACACCCCGGTCCTGATTACCACGGCCGCCGGGGTACTGGAATTTGCCAATCCCGCCTGCGAAAACCTGCTGGCCATTGGCCAGCGCGAACTGCTGCGTCACACCCTGTTCGAGCTGTTCCAGGACAGCCCTGCCCTGCGTCAGGCACTGACCACGGCGCTGCAACACAATTCCAGCTATATCGAACACGATCTGGAACTGCGCACACCGCATGGCGAGCAGCCACTGCATATCGCCCTCTCCGTCACCCCGGTCGATGCCGAAGGCAGGCTGGCGCTGGTGGAGCTGCGGCCACTGGATCAGCAGCTGAAAATCGCCAACGAAGAGCGACTTTTGCTGCAGCAGCAAGCCAATCGCGAGCTGATCCGCAATCTTGCCCATGAAATCAAGAACCCGCTGGGTGGCATTCGCGGTGCCGCACAGCTGCTGGAACACGAATTATCCGACCGCCCGGAGCTGAAGGAATACACCGAGGTCATCCAGGAAGAAGCGCTGCGCCTGCAGTCACTGGTCGACCGTCTGTTGGCACCGCATCGTCGCCATGTGCGTAGCGAAATCAATATCCATGAGGTGCTGGAGCGGGTTCGCAGCATTGCGCTGGCCGAATACCCGCAAGGACTCACCATTCGCCGCGACTACGACACCAGCCTGCCGCACATGGTGGCCGACAAGGAACAGCTGATCCAGGTGGTACTGAACATCGTCAAGAACGCCATCCAGGCCATGAAGGCGCAAGGCGAGGTGATTTTGCGTACCCGGGTGGCCCGTCAGGTGACGCTGGCACGGAAGCGTCACCTGCTGGCATTAAAATTGCAGATTGTCGACAACGGCCCCGGCATTCCGGAAGAAATCAGGGATCACATTTTTTATCCGCTGGTCACCGGTCGTGCTGAAGGCACCGGTTTGGGACTGACACTGGCGCAGGCTTATGTGCACCAGCATGGCGGCAGCATCGAGTTTGAATCCCGCCCCGGCCAGACCTGCTTTACCGTGATGCTGCCCTTTAGCAACACGGATTGAACCCAATAACAGAAACGAGGGGTTGCTATGAATAACCCGGTGTGGATCATTGATGACGACAAGGCCATCCGCTGGGTACTGGAAAAGGCACTCGGTCGCAGCGGTATCGGTTTTGACAGTTTCTCCAGTGCCGATGATGCGCTGAATGCCCTGTATGACAACACCCCGCGCGTGATCATCTCGGATATCCGCATGCCGGGCACCGATGGCCTGAAATTCCTGTCCCGGGTCAAGGCCGATCACCCGCAACTGCCGGTCATCATCATGACCGCGCATTCCGACCTGGATTCGGCAGTGGCCGCTTTTCAGGGTGGTGCCTTCGAATATCTGCCCAAGCCTTTTGATGTCGACCAGGCTGTGCAATTGATCGAACGCGCCCTGGCCGAGAGCAATAGCCAGATCGAAGCCACCGGCGGCGTGGAAGCCATGCCGGTGCTGCTAGGCCAGGCGCCGGCAATGCAGGATGTGTTCCGGGCCATTGGCCGCCTGTCGCAATCGCACGTCACCGTGCTGATTACCGGCGAATCCGGCACCGGCAAGGAAAGAGTGGCCGAAGCGCTGCATCGCCACTCGGTGCGGGCCAGCAAACCCTTTATTGCGCTGAATACGGCAGCCATTCCCAAGGACCTGCTGGAATCGGAACTGTTCGGCCATGAAAAAGGGGCGTTTACCGGCGCACTGGCCACCCGCCGTGGCCGGTTTGAAGAGGCAGAAGGCGGCACGCTGTTCCTGGATGAAATTGGCGACATGCCCACCGAGCTGCAAACCCGCTTGCTGCGCGTGCTGTCCGATGGCCATTTCTACCGCGTGGGCGGCCATGTACCGATCAAGGCCAATGTACGGGTCATTGCCGCCACCCATCAGAATCTGGAAGACCGGGTCAAACGTGGCCTGTTTCGCGAGGACTTGTTTCACCGCCTGAACGTGATCCGCCTGCGCCTGCCACCGCTACGCGAACGCCGCGAAGATATCCCGCTGCTGACCCGCCATTTTCTGGCCAAGAGTGCCAGCAGCCTGGGCGTGGAACCCAAGCGGCTGACCGATGCCGCCATGGAGGTGATCAAGTTCCACAGCTTCACCGGGAATGTGCGCGAACTGGAAAACCTCTGCCAGTGGATTACCGTGATGGCCCCCGGCCAGCAAGTGGAAGTGGGCGATCTACCCAGCGAACTGCGCGAACCGGAAGCCACCACAGCCAGCTCGGAGGGTGAAGCCGCCCCGGCGGCAAGCAGCAGCGTGCATGTGATGGACTGGACACTAGGTCTGGCCGAAGAAGTCGCCCGCCGCCTGCGTGCCGGTGAAATCGGCATCATTGATGATCTGACCCGGCGCTTTGAAGAAAGCTGCATCCGTACCGGTTTGCTGCATACCGGTGGCCGCAAGGTGGAAGCCGCCCATCTGCTGGGTTGGGGCCGCAATACCCTGACACGCAAGATTCAGGAACTGGGCATGGAAGGGCAGGACGAACACGCCTGAAGCCAGGCGGGGAAGCACAGCAGGGCATGGGGGGAAGGTTGCCAGACCACCTTCCCGCCCGGACAGCCCATTGCGGAGTGTGGCAAAAAGGCTGCGTCCGGGACGGCAAGCTGCCGGCCCCGACCGCGATTCATTGAAATTACTGAAAAGTATTTTTAGTATTTGTTTACCAAGACTCTCTCTCAGGGCCTGCGCGGCCCGCTTGGTACCCGCTGATCAGGGCTCCTTCGGGAGCCCTCTTTTTTTGCTACTGCATCATTCCTTGGCCGACAGCATGCTCGGCGTCATCATCACCTTCAGCCGGACCTGCTCCAGATCGTGACGCACCCGGTGGCTCAACCACCACACCGCGCCCTTCTTCACACTCCACAACAAGGGCTGCTCACCCAGCAACTGGGCCGACAAGCGGCCGATATAGGGCTGATGGCCCACCAGCACGATGCTCTTGCCACTCTCCGGCCAGTTGACCGCCTTCAGCACGGCCTCCACCGAAGCATCCGGATTCAGCTCCGGCATCACGGTAAAACGCTTGCTCAACAAGGCAGCCGTCTGCTGCGAACGCTTGGCTTCCGAGGCCAGCAGGATGAAATCACTCGGCAAGCGGTCGCGCAGCCAGGACGCCATCTGGCTGGCCTGTTGCTGGCCATGACGCGTCAAGGCACGTGCCAGGTCATCAGACCCCTCTTCTGCTTCGGCATGACGCCACAGGATCAGATCCATTTTTTACCTCCGTTATTGTTGTCAGTACCGCAAAACCAGGCCGGCACCGTAGCCACGCAGCCTACACCAGGCTTGTGTCAGCCGCATGTCGGTAAACTACCTATCCATGCGATAGGAGCAAACGTGATGTGATTGCCGCTGCCGATGTTAATGCAGCAGTGGGGCCAGCAAGGGCACCAGAATGGCCGTCACCACCCCGTTCAGCCCCATGGCCAGTCCGGCAAAAGCACCGGCAGTTTCTGACAGCTGAAACACCCGTGCCGTTCCGATGCCGTGTGCAGACAAGCCGGTGGCGATACCCAGTACCATGTCGTCGCGCAGGCCAAGCAAGCCAAACAGGGGCTTGACGATGACGGCACCAAAAATGCCGGACAGGATGACAAACATGGCGGACAGCTCGGGAATGCCACCTATGCCCTGCGACACGCTCATGGCAATCGGCGTGGTCACCGCGCGCGTTGTCAGCGACAACAGCACCTGTTGCGGCAATTGCAGCAGCCAGCCCACCCCCACCGCACTGACAATACCCACCAGACCGCCAAACACAATGGTCATGGCCAGCGGGCCGGCAGCCCGCTTCAGCCGGGACAGATTGCCGTACAGCGGCACGGCCAGCGCCACGGTGGCCGGGCCCAGCAGCATCTGCACCATGATCCCGCCCTTCATGTAGTCACGGTAGCCGGTACCGGTGGCCAGCAGCCAGGTCAGCAACAACAGCACGCCGATAAGGACAGGATTGGACAGCGGATGCCCCTTGCAGCGGCGATTGAACAGCACGGCCAGCTTGTAGGCCAGCAAGGTAACGAACACCCCGGTCAGTGGGGAGGTGCGAATCACCACCATGGCAGCATCCAGGTTCATGCTTCCTCCTTGTGCCGATGGCGTGCCAGCAGCAGTTTCAGCAACAGCCCCGGCAACAGCAGGGTCAGCACCGTGGATACCGCCAGCACCACGATCAATTGCCAGCCAAAGCCGGCCAGCAGATCCCGATAGGCCAATACCGCCGCTCCGGCCGGGATGAACAGCAGCGACAAATGCGACAGAAAGCGCGGCACATTCAGCTTAAGGCTCTCCGGCACCGATTTGCGCATGGCCAGGGTGACAAACAAAAGCAGCATGCCCAACACCGGACCGGGCAAGGGCAAGGAAAAAGTGCGGCTGATCAGTTCTCCAGCCAGCTGGTAGCCTACCAGCCACAACAGGGTTTCTATCATGATTGTCATTCCGCCTGCGGCAGCGGGCCGCCACAAGCCAGGCAGTGGGCAAGGACACGGGCTTTCATCATACCTGCCACCGCCTGCCGGTGAAATAAACAGACAAGGCCATTGTCGTATTACAGCGCACAAACAGGACAAGCGGCACCGGGCTTTGGCATAATGCGCGCCATGATTCAGGATTCGCACTGGCTGGCACAGCCCCCCGCATTGGCCCCCGCCCTGCTCGGTTTTGTTACCGAACCCGGTTCCCTCACCGAACGGCTGATGGCCACCGGCCACCGCTTTGGCGTACAAGTCTTGTCGCAAGGTGCCGCCCATGCCCATGCGGACGAACCCACCCAGTTGGCCATCGCCGCCGACAGCCTGTTGTACGCCCGTCACGTACTGTTGACGCTGGACGACTGCCCGGTGGTGTACGCCCGCAGCATTTCCCGACTGGACTGCCCGGTGTGGCAGCCGATACTGGATCGCGGTAGCCGCTCGCTGGGCCTGACCCTGTTTGGCGGCCTGCCGCAATTGCAGCGTGGCGCGCTGCACTACCAGCAACTGTCCGCGCCACACCCCTTGCATCAGGCCAGTCCGGCCCAAGCCGACAGCCTGCCCGCCCGGCGCTGCCGCTTTGTACTGGATGAGGCCCCCATGGTGGTATGCGAGGTGTTCCTGCCCGCCCTGAAAGATTTTGCCCGATGACGCTTGAAGCCCTGAAAGACCGCTACACCGTTTACAAGCAGCTGATGCGCATGGACAAACCCATTGGCACCCTGCTTTTGCTGTGGCCCACACTGTGGGGATTGTGGATTGCCGGCAATGGTCGGCCAGACCCGCTGGTGGTGCTGATCTTCGTGGTCGGCACCTTTCTGATGCGCTCCGCCGGCTGCGTGATCAACGACTATGCCGACCGCCACTACGACATGCACGTGGAGCGCACCAGTCAGCGTCCCTTTGCCCGTGGCGCGGTGACCGAACGCGAAGCCCTGTGGCTGGCCCTGGTACTGGCCATCATCTCCTTCCTGCTGATTCTGCCGCTCAATAGCCTGACCTGGCTGATGAGTGTACCGGCCGTATTCGTGGCCGCCAGCTACCCCTTCACCAAGCGCTTTTTCCCCATGCCGCAGGCCTATCTGGGCATTGCCTTCTCCTTTGGCATCCCGATGGCTTTTGCCGCCCTCACCAACCATGTACCGCTGCTGGCCTGGCTGCTGCTGCTGGCCAACGCCTTCTGGACCGTTGCTTACGATACGGC
>JAFANL010000103.1 GCA_019232735.1 Aquitalea sp.
GGGGATATTTCACTTTTTGTAACTTTATCTTTTAATCAAAGCCAAAATAAATCGCTTTTTCATAAAAAATCCTTAAGCTATCAGGAAAGTGGACTTATATTCTCCAGCAATAGCGGGTAGGTATCAGGCATAAGCCTATGTCATTATTGGCTTTGTCCAGAATAGGCACAGGACAAATCGGTGTCATGGCGCCGTGTTCTCTTCCAGCATGCTCAGCCAGTGCATGGCGTGACTGTTGCTTTCGCCACACATCTCCTCCGCTGGCTGCAAGCCAGCGCAGACGGCAGGCCGCTCGGGCAGGCCGAACAGCTGGCACAGGTTATCAGCACTGAGCTGCACGCAACGTACCCCAGCGGGCTTGCCTTGTGGCATGCCGGGGATGGGAGAGGAAATGGAGGGGGCGATGCAGCAAGCACCACAATGCAGTCGGCAGTCCATGAATTCGACTTTGCAGCAGCAGGAAAAGGCGGCAACCTTAACACAAAGCGGGCGGCGTATTGACGGTGCTGCCTGTTAATTAATCGTCAATGACTTACAATAGATATAAACAAATGTTTTAGCATTAGCTGCCATAGATAAAACAGAAGCAGCACGGTCCCATCGCCATCAAGTTAGAGCCTTAGCCATGATCAAGTGTATCGACGTGTCCGACCTCAAGGTTGGCATGTACATTCACGACCTTAACTGTGACTGGATGTCACACCCCTTTTTGCTGAAACGCTTTCTGGTGAATGATGAAAGCGCCATCCGCAAGATCGCGGATGCCGGTATCCACGAGGTATATATCGATACCGGCAAGGGCATGGATGTTGCTCACGCCCCGACGGTCAGCGAAGTAAAACACAAGCTGGAGCAGGAAATCCTGGAGCTGGCCAGCCGCGAGGCCCCGGCAGAACGCCAGGTGGAGGCGGCGGCGGAATTCGGCCGCGCCCAGCTGATCCACAATGAAGCCAATCTGATCGTGCGCAGCATCCTGCAGGATGTGCGGCTGGGCAAACAGGTTCAGCTGGAGATGGTGGAACCGTCGATCGAGAAGATGACCAGCTCCATCCTGCGCAATGGCGGCGCCCTGCTGTCGCTGTGCCGCATCAAGGACAAGGACAACTACACTTTCCAGCACTCGGTCAGCGTGGGCGCGCTGATGGTCAGCTTTTGCAAGGCCATGAACATGAGCCGTGAGGTCATTCACCACGCCGGCATTGGCGGCATGCTGCATGATATCGGCAAGATGAAGGTACCGGATGCCATCCTCAACAAGCCAGGCAAGCTGACCGAGCAGGAATTCGCGGTGATGAAATGTCATGTGGTGGAAAGCAAGCAGATCCTGCTGGCCACGCATGGTATTTCCGATACCTCGGTGAAAGTGGCGGCCCAGCACCACGAACGCCACGATGGCAGCGGTTATCCGGAGGGCCTGAAAGGTGAGGAAATCTCGCAGCTGGGACAAATGGCCGCCATTGTGGACGTCTACGATGCGCTGACCTCCGACCGCTGCTATCACAAGGGCATGTCACCCACCGATGCGCTGCGCAAGATTTTCGAGTGGTCCAAATTCCACTTTAACCCGGTACTGGTGCAGGCCTTCATGCGCTGTATCGGGATCTATCCCATCGGCACACTGGTGCGGCTGGAAAGTGGCCGGCTCGGCGTCGTTGTCGAGCAGAACGACAACAATCTGGTCGCCCCCAGGGTCAAGGTATTCTTCAGCAGCAAGAGCAATACCTATATCCCGCCGGTGATTGTCGATCTGTCACGCGGCATGGGGGCTGGTGGTGGTGACAAGATTGTCAGCCACGAAGCTCCCCACAAATGGAATATCGACCCACTACGCTTTCTGTAAGCCAGGCAGGCCGGACAGCACAAAGCCCGCTAGCTGCGGGCTTTGTCATTGTCATCACCACACTCAGCTCTGGCGCACCACCATGGCCTGCTCCGGTCCCGGGAAGCCGGCAGCGGCCAGCGATTCGCGGATCACCCGGTTACTGTCGAAATACACCTGCCAGTAATGTTCCGGCTGGCAGCTGGGACGCACCGCCAGCACCGGCCCCAGCGAGGTGAATTCCAGCAGATCGACACTGACGGCCGGGCTGGTCAGCACATTGGGAATGGCGGCGATTTTTTCCCGCAGCAGGCTGATGGCCAGCAGATGGTCGGCACTGGCCGCCAGCTGGGTTTTCAGGTCTACCCGACGATGCCCGTTGGCGCTGTAATTCTGGATATTGTCGGAGAACACCTTGTTGTTGCCGATCAGGGTCATCACATTGTCCGGTGTGTCGATGATGGTGGAAAACAATCCGACCTCCTTCACCGTGCCGGTAATGCCGGCCACGCAGACCACATCGCCCACCTTGAAGGGCCGCAACACCACCAGAAAGATGCCTGCGGCAAAGTTGGCCAGCAAACCACTCCAGGCCAGGCCAATGGCAACGCCGGCAGCACCGATGATGGCGGCAAAGCTGGCGGTCTGCACGCCAAAGAAACCCAACATGGCGATGACCAGCACCACGGTCAGGCTGACCGACAGGAAGGAGTGGGCATAGCGCCGCAAGGTGGGATCCAGCTTCCTGGCCACCAGTTGTTCATCCATCAGCCGCCCGGCCAGGCCGATAAACCAGCGCCCCACCACCCACAGGACAATGGCAGAAACGATATTGATGCCGGCCTGAATCGCCAGATCCACCCAGTGCGTCCAATTGAGGTCAGTCATGGTCATCCTATTTATTCAGTTGGTAGAAACGATTGAAAAATAGAATGTCCTGAACAAAAAATCCAGCCATCACGGTCGGCCGGGCTAAATGGCCAGTCTCAGGACAGCAAGGCGCGCAACTGCTGGCAGCTCTCGCCAATACCCGCCTGTATGGTCAGATCGAATACCCGGTCCATGCGGGTGGGGGTGTAGTTGACCAGAGCGGTCATCACCCCGGCACGGGCGGCTTCCAGCGGAATGTGGTTGACCGGGGAAACCTCCAGCGAGGAACCCAGCACCAGTAGCAGATCGGCCGCCAGCGCCTGTTCGAATGCGTAATCAATCAGCGGCACCGCCTCGCCATACAGCACCACATCCGGCTTCAATACATCCATGCAATGGGTGCACAGCGGCAGCGCATGGTGATTGATATAGTCCAGTCCTTGCTGGCGCCCACAGGACGGGCAGCTGGCGGTGCGCAGCGTACCGTGCAGCTCCGCCACCTGACGGCTGCCGGCCACCCCGTGCAGGCCGTCGATATTCTGGGTCAGCACCGTGACGGATTTGCCGCCCGCTTCCAGATCGGCCAGAAAGACATGGCCGGCATTGGGCTGGTAATTGCCCAGCAGCTTGGTATGGAACAGCTGCTTGAAGCTGTGCCAGAAGGCCTCTGGCTGGCGGCGGAAATAGTCGATGGACACCAGCTCCTCCAGCGCCATGCCTTGCTGCCACAAGCCCTTGGCTGAGCGAAAATCTGGAATGCCGGACTCGGTACTCATGCCGGCCCCGCTTAACACCACGATATGGCCGGCCTGCCCGATGGCAGCGGCCAGGCGCTGGATCGCCTGCTGCATTGCATGTCTCCCCTTCAGGATTCTTGTTGTCGCCCAGCTTAGGCCAGGCCGTGCCGGGCAGCAAAAAACCCCTGCACGGGATTTGCCCGGCATCAAGTCCGCTGCGGGTCTGATGCCGGCGCCGGGTATTTGGCGGCATTTTTGCGCAACTTGTCGGTCACGGCGGCATTGATGTCCAGCTGCATCACGCTGGCCAGCCGCACCAGGTATAGCAGCACATCGGCCACTTCTTCCTGCAAATGGGTGTAACGCGCCGGGTCTTCTGTCAGACGCGCGACTTCCTCATCGCTCAGCCACTGGAAGATTTCTGCCAGCTCGCCCACCTCGCCGGTCAGCGCCAGCATCAGGTTGCGTGGGGTGTGAAAGCGTTGCCAGTCGCGCTCATCGGCAAACTGCTGCAAGGCCGCTTCCAGGGCGGCGGTTTCAATCAGCACTTGTTCCGTCATCTACTTGCTCCGCAGCAGCGGTTTCACGTGAAACCGAGCTGCCTTACCCAAGAAAAACGCCCGCAAACTAGCGGGCGCAGGTGATCGTACG